>DSDH01000573.1 GCA_011055475.1 Phycisphaerales bacterium
CATGCGGACCCCCGCGTCCACGACCTGGGCGATCTCGTCGGCTAACCGGGCGAAATCCGCACTCAGGATCGACGGGGCGATCTCCACCGTACCGGGTTCGGGCAAGCGCATCGGACTCATGGGCACCTCGCTGCGGACCGCTCCGACATGCCGTCGGGCGCGGCGGCCCGCGATGGGCGGGGCTACTTCTCGTCCAGGATTTCCAGGCACTTGAAGGTCTTGCCCTCCAGGAACTCCAGGCTGGCGCCGCCGCCGGTGGAGATGTGGCTGACCTTGTCCTCCAGGCCCATGTTGATGATCGCGCTAGCGCTGTCGCCGCCGCCGATGACGCTGACGGCGCCCTTGCCGGTGGCCTCGGCCACGGCCAGGGCGACGGCCTTGGTGCCCTCGTCGAATGGCGGCATCTCGAAGACGCCCATCGGGCCGTTCCAGACGATCGTCTTGGCGCCGGCCAGTTCCTTGGCGAACAGGTCACGGGTCTTGGGCCCGATGTCCATACCCTGCCAGCCTTCGTCGATGTCGCCCTCCACGACCTTGTGTGTGGCGCCGGCCTTGAACTCGTTGGCGACGACCGTATCCGCCGGCAGCACAATCTTGCAGCCCACGTCCTGGGCCTGCTTCAGCAGACTGGTGGCCTGGCTCAGGAAATCCTCCTCGCACAGGCTGTCGCCGACCTGGTGGCCTTGGGCCTTGAAAAACGTGTAGGCCATGGCCCCGCCGATCAGGATCGTATCGACCTTGCGCAAGAGGTTCTCGATCACGCCGATCTTGTCCGAAACCTTCGCCCCGCCGAGGATCGCCACGAAGGGCCGCTCGGGGTCGCTCACCGCCTGGCCCAGGAACCGCAGCTCCTTCTCGATCAGAAAACCGATGACCCGGTCCTTGCCCTCCATCATCATCGGCACCGTGTACATCGAGGCGTTGTCGCGGTGGGCCGTGCCGAAGGCGTCGTCCACGTACACGTCGCCCAAGGCGGCAATCTGTTTGGCGAACGCATCCTTGGCCTGCCGGAGCTGGTCGTCTTCCTTGGCGGCCTTGTCCTTGATCGTCTCTTCCTTGTGGAAACGCACGTTCTCCAGCAGCATTACGTGGCCGGGGTTGAGGGCCTTGGCCTTGGCCTCTACATCGGGACCGATGCAGTCCTCGGCGAAGAGGACATCGCGGCCGAGCAGTTCGCCCAGACGTTTGGCCACGGGCGCCAGCGAAAACGCCTCATCGGGTTGACCCTTGGGCCGACCCAGGTGACTCATCAGGATCACGCTGCCGCCATGATCGAGAATATGGCGGATCGTGGGCAGCGCCTTGACGATCCGCGCGTCGCTGGTGATATTGCGGTCCTCATCCAGCGGCACGTTGAAGTCGCACCGCATCAGGACCCGCTTTCCCTTGACGTTGATATCCGCCACCGTTTTCTTGGCCATCGCTGTGTCCCCTTTCCAAGCCAACCGCCGTGGCCGCCGCCGGGCGGCGTCCACAAGAAACAGGCCCGCCCGGGATACGGACGGGCCTGGTTGTGTGGCCTTCGGTGCTAGGCGATCTTCTCCATGATGTCCACGGTACGGCAGGAGTAGCCCCACTCGTTGTCATACCAACTGACGACCTTGACGGTGCGGCCCATGGTCATCGTACACAGCGAATCGAAGATGCTTGAATGCGGGTTGCCGATGATGTCGCTGCTGACGATCGGTTCGTCGCAGTAGGCCAGGATGCCCTTGAGCGGGCCTTCCGCAGCGGTCTTGACGGCGGCGTTGACCTCGTCGGCGGTCACCTCCTTCTTCAGGTCCGCCACCAGGTCCACGCAACTGCCGTCGATGACGGGCACGCGAAGGGCGTAGCCGTCCAGCTTGCCGCTGAGCTCCGGGATCACCTTGCCGACGGCCTTGGCCGCCCCGGTGGTCGTCGGGATGATGTTCATCGCCGCCGCGCGGGCGCGACGCAGGTCCTTGTGAATCATGTCCGCGACCCGCTGGTCGTTCGTATACCCGTGCACCGTCACCATCAGGCCCTTCTCGACGCCGAAAGCGTCATTCAGCGCCTTGGTCAGTGGGGCCAGGCAGTTGGTCGTGCAACTGGCATTGGAGATGCACTGCGTCTGCGGGGTAATGATGTTGTCGTTGACCCCCAGCACGACGGTCGCTTCGATGGCGTCCTTGGCCGGCACGGTCAGCACGACCTTCTTGGCGCCGGCCTTGAGGTGGTCGCCGTAGCCGCCCTTGGGCGATTCCTTCTCGCGGAAGATACCCGTCGACTCAACGACGATGGACACGCCCATCTCTTTCCACGGCAGCTCAGCGGGGTTCTTGACCGCCAGCACCTTGATCGTCTTGCCGTTGATGATCAGATCGTTGCCCTTAACCTCGACCGTGCCCTTCCAGGGCCCCATCACGGTGTCGTACTTGAACAGGTGGGCCAAGCTCTTGGCATCGGCCAGGTCGTTGATCGCGACCAGGTCCATCTTGCCCCGCTCGATCAGGATGCGGGCCACCGCCCGCCCGATGCGTCCAAATCCGTTGATCGCAACCTTCGTTGCCATACAAGCTCTCCTTTCTTCCAGCTTTCGTCATTTCTCCCGTAGCCGCCAGGCCGGCCCGCGAGCAACGCGCAGGGACCCAGCGGCCCACACTGTAGGAATCAGTCCGGACCCTGTCAAAGCTTTTCTGCCAAAAGGATTGTGAAAAACCGCCTTCGCGGGTTGGCCGGCCGCGTTTTTGTGAAATCCTCACAAGAGGTGCACTACCCGGGGGTGGCTTCGAACCCTGGCCTGGAGAGAGCCGCGGGGTCCTGACGGGTCAGCCGGCTCAATCCCAATTTCACCACGTGGGTGGTACTCTTCGTGACGCGGCAACGGCGGTCCAGGCGGACCGGGGCGACCCAGATGATGCCTTCCTCATCTTCGATGATGCACACCTCTCGCCGCAGAGCGGGCGGTACATCACGGCGGCACAGGAACTTACCCACGCGTTTCTCCCCCGGCATGCCGATCGGCTGAAAGCGGTCGCCGACCTGCCGGGCACGAATCCGCAACGGTCCCCGCACGCGGGCCGCGTCGATCCACTCCACGAACCGGTCCTTCGTTCGCCGAAACCGCTCAAAGGCGTCAAGGTCTGCCGTTCGCTCCGTCACCTCGATGTGCCACGGACCGAAATCGGTCGTTCCATTGAGGGTCAACACCGTGGGTCTTGGCGGTACGGGCCCGTGTGGGGGCTCCGGGATGCGGGTGAAATGCGCTGTGTACTCGCAGCATCGCAGGGCGCCGCCGCCAGGCAGGTCCATCCGCCCTCGGCCTGTTTGGCCGATCAGTCGCATCAGGGCCTCATAGTGCCGGTTCGTGAGCGCACGCTCGCCGAGGCCCAGATGGACGATCGCCCGGCGGATCAGTTCGACTTGCAGGATCGGTGGGCACCTCCGCACGAGGTCGCGGCTCAGGTCCACCGCGTGGGGCGGTTCGCCCCGCAGGGCACGCCGCCACGCGGCGTCCGCCCGGTCCTCAACCCGCTCAAGCAAGTCCCCGGCAACCTGCGAAAGCCGCTCGATCTTGTTGGGCAGGGCCGCCCCGTACAAGCGGGTCAGGTAGGGCAACAGGTCGTGGCGGATACGATTTCGCGCGAATCGACGCTGCCGGTTGCTGGGGTCCTCGCACCATCGCAGCCCGTGTTCGCGGGCATAGGATTCGATGTCCTCGCGATGCGCGCACAGCAGCGGGCGGACCACAGTGAATGCTTCCGCGCCTGCCCGCCGGACCGTCTGGGGTCGAATGCCCGCCAGGCCGCGATACCCCGTGCCCCGTCGCAGCCGAAACAGGACCGTCTCGATATTGTCGTCCGCGTGGTGGGCCGTCGCGATCACCGCGCACCCGGCCTGTTGGGCCATCTGCAGCAGTGCATCGCCTCGCAATTGCCGCGCCGCCGTCTCGACCGAAAGTCCCGTTTCGGCAACGTGGGCACCCACGTCCACGCCTCGACAAAGGGTCTCCACGGCGTACGCCCCTGCCGTGTCTCGCACGAAGGCCTCTTCCGCGTCGGCTTCGGGGCGCAGGTGGTGGTTGACGTGTCCCACGACCGGCTCGATCGGCAACCGGCCGGCCCGCACGAGCCGGACCAGCACGTGCAGCATCACCATCGAGTCGACGCCGCCGGAGACGGCCAGAAGGACCCGGCCGTGCAGGGTCGCCAGCCGGTCCCGGATGAATCGTTCAACGCGATGTTCGAACGAGCAGGACATGGCACCATAAAAAAGGCCTGCTTGATGGGCAGGCCTTCGTGGTATCGGTTCTCTATCGGGGCATCTAGCCGCCCTGGCCCCGTGTCAGGGCCAGTATCCGTTCCTGGGCGTACTCGACGTTGTCTTCGTAGCGGCTTTCCACCTGCACGGCCAGCCGGTACAGGGCCAGTGCCGCGGTGCGGTCGTGCAGTTTCTGATCCATCAGGTACGCCGCGCGGAAGCGGGCCGGATAGGGCGTCACTTCGTTCCACTGAAAGGCCCGCTGGTAGTAGACCACGGCGATCTCGTAGTCCCCGAAGTACTCGTAGATCCGACCCGCATAGTAGGCCGCGTCGTCGATCTTGTCGCTGCTTTGATACGTCGCGATGAGCTCGTTGAACTTGTTCAACGCCATGCGAAGCTTCTGCTCGTCGGTAAAGATCACCAGCGCCTTGGCCCCGCGATAGAGATCCATCGCCTCATTATACAGGATATCGGCCTCCTGAATGCTGTCGGTGGCGCGACGGTCGGCCTGAGCGCTCTCGGCGGGCATGAGATACTGGTACTGGGGAATCTGCCCGAACGAGGCCAATTCCTTCTCCACCCAGGACTTCTTGATCGCCGCTCCCCGGGCCGAGTAGTAGCGGTGCAGGGCCTGGAGATTCGCATAGTATTGACCGCGACTGGCCGCCAGCGTCTCGACCAGGTCGGCCTCGCTGGCATCCGGCACGCCGAACCCTTCCTGGCGGGCCTGGGCCAGCTCGGCCGGATTCACCCGAAAACGCGGATCGTCCTTGGCGACCTCTTCACAGCCGAGCATCGGGAAAAGCAAGACCACCGCGACGCAACAGAGACCTGTCCGTGTCATCGTTCACTCCTTTCCATAGCATGCCGCATTGGCTCCTTCGCGCGACACCTTAGCCCCCCTGGCGCCGGCTGTCAAGGGGCCGAGTCCAACAAACTCCCGGCCCCATTTTCGGGGGCCCCACCCAGGGCGGCGGGCTACCACTGGGCCTCGATGTACGGGCCGATGGGCCCCTCGGGCTTGGGCCTGGGGCGCGAGCGGATGATGGCCTCGGCAATCGGCACATCCTGTTTGCGCGTGATCTTGAGGTTCGACGCATCGGTGGGCACGACCGCCACCGGCCGGCCCATCGCCTCCACGAGGATCGCGTCGTCCGTGATGCCCGCCCCGGCGAGCTGGTCGCGACGGGCATAGGCCTCTTTCAAGAGCCCCGCGTCAAACACCTGCGGCGTCTGGGCCTCGTAGAGCTCGCGGCGGTCCACGGTCTCCACGATGCGATCCTCTCGGACGCGCTTGAGCGTGCCGACCACGGGGCAGGCCAGAATCGCTGCACCGGTCTCGGCGGCCTTGTGGATGACCGCGTCGATCCACTCGGTCTTCAGGCAGCATCGCACCGCATCGTGAACGGCGATGAGCTCGACGTCGTCCCGCACCTGCTCCAGGGCCTTGGCAACGCTTTCGAATCGCTCGCCCCCGCCGTGACAGAGCCGCACGTTGTTGAACGCCAGGTTGGCCCCCCACTTGACCTTGACCAGTTCCTCATCCTCCGGGGCGATCGTCATGAGGATCTGCTTGACGTCGTCACGATCGACGAAGAACTCGATGCTGCGGATAAACGCGGCGCGGCCATCCACCTCGACGAAGGGTTTCTTGCGGTCCCCGCCGAAACGGGCGCTGGCCCCGGCGGCACAGATAATCACGGCAACGTTCTTCATAGACTCCGCGTGCCCTTTGGGTTATCGAACCGGGGCGGTCCCAGACCCATCGGGGGACCCCTGCGGGCTCTCGTCGACGGTCCACCTCAACCGGTACAGTTGTTGGGCCCGCACGAACTCCACGTGCCCGTCCACAAACGCGATATTACAGCCCTCTCCTTGGTGATACGCGGTCGTCAGGTCGTCGGGCCCTCCGACCGTGTTCCATCCGGGGGCTGCCTCGAACAGCAGGACCAAGTCAGGCGGAAGCGCTGTCCGGCTCCCGACCGCGTTCACGTTCAAGGCATAGTGGCACCGTGCGGGGGGGCCGCCGGAACATTGGAAGGACGTAGGACCGACATCCGCGTGCTGGATAAGAAGATCACACCACATCTGCGGGGTGGGCAGGGCGTCATAGTCCATTTGATAGACCATCATGGCCGTGCCGAGGCCCTTGAGGTTCGTGCCGCAAACCACGCGTTGGGCGATGTCCCTTGTTCTGGAGAACGCCGGCAGCAGGATCGCCAGAAGCATCATCACAAGAGACAACAAAGCGACCGGAATCACGATGCCCGCGACGGCCAGGCCGGTCCCTTTGACGCGCCCTTTGCCCCGCCCGACCTGGACCAGGCCGACGATGCCACAGATGATGGCCGGGATGGCCGTCAGGAGGCACGTGAACACGGAGAGAACACCGAGAATGAGCGAAGCAATGGCCGCTTTGCTGGTTCGAGTCGTTCCCGCCGGGGCCCCTTCCGTCGGTCCTGCCAGCGCCGTGCCGCAGGACACGCACACCGCGGCGTCGTCTGGATTGACCGCTCCGCATCTTGGACAATACATGTCTTTCCTCCTTGGTTATAGGTCACGGTTTTATGCAGGCAGTTTAACCGAGCCTCTTGTTCATGACCACCTCAAATCGCCGATTTCGTGGCCCAAGGGCCGCCATGGGCGGACGGGCAAATCCCCTCAGGCGCGGCCGGCCTGTCGCAAGCGGGGCAGGGCCGACGCGGGCAGCGGGGCCGGGGCATCCGAAAGCAGCAGGATTTGGCAGGCCAGCTCGAAGAACACCGCCCGCTGGATCGCCTCGTCGAAGTCTCGGCCCGCCGTGACAAGCCCGTGATTTTGCAGAATGACCGTATTGTGCTCGACCATCGCCTCGCCGACGGCGTCGGCCAGCTCGGATGAGCCGGGCGGCAGGTAGGGCACGATCGCGGGCGTGCCGATATAGACGGGCACCTCGATGATCACGTTGAAATCCCAATTCGTCCGCTCGGCGCAGGCGATCGCCGTGGCCCACGGGCTCTGATAGTGCAGCACGACGCTCCAGTCGCTTCGCCGCCGCAGCACGCCCAAGTGCAGGTTCACCTCGCAGGTCGGCGGCACGGTGTTGAGGATGCGTCCGTCTTCCAGCGAACAGACGCTGACCTCCGCGGACGTGAGCCGTTCGAGCCACGACCGGCTCGCCGACAACAGCACCTGCTCTTCGTCGAGCCGCCAGGACAGGTTGCCGCTGCTGCATTGCACCAGGCCGCGTCGAGCCACCTCACGGGCCGCGTGGGTGAACACGTCGATTTGAACATCGGTGACGCGCATGGATCCGAGTCTCCACAAAGCCGCGCTGACTGTACCACAGGGCGGGGTCTACCGCAACAGCATCGACGCGGCCGCGGCCGCCAGCACGATACCCACCACCGGGCCGATCAGGTATCGGATGATCCGTCCGAACGACGCGTCGAAATACTCACAGGATAACGCCAGGCAAAGGTGCACCGGCGTCAACAGCAGACCGCAGAGGACCCCGGCGAAGGCCAGCACCTCCAGGCCGATGTCCGCCTCGGCGCCCGTGCCGATGTACGCCCGCAGGAACGGAAACGTGATCGCCACGGTCGCCGTCGTCACGCCCGTCAGAAACGCGACGAGAAACGGCAAAAAGAACACGATCACACCGCCCGGCAAGGGCGTGGCGCCCAGGAAGTCCACCACCTGCGGCACGGCGCCGGCGGATTCGAGAACGGCCTTGAACAACAGGGCCCCCAGCACGAGGAGCACCAGTTCGAGTTCAAATCCCGCGGCGAACAGTGCCCGCCAGCGACGCAGCGGCACGCGATACATCGGCAGCAGGATCAGGATCGCCGCCCCGATCCCCACCGCCGGCGGCACCCCCCATCCGGCATACAACCCGATGGTCAGCGCGATCGGCCACAGCGCCGCGGTCAGATCGCGTGCGGCCCGGGCGGGTGCGGCTCGCGGATGCTGGTTCTCCGACCGTGGGGGAATGCCTCGCAGCAGGAGCATGAACACGCCCAACACGATTCCGCACAGCGGGATGATCAGGTTGTGCCTGAGCATCGTCCCCGCCGGCAGGTCCAGAATCTTCTGCACCAGCGGCACCGCGGGAAACAGCGGCCACACCGGCTCCCACTGGTGCCGAAAGAAGAAATTGATGGCCGCCTGTCGTCCCCGGTCCACGCCGATGCGGTCGCCCAGCTCCCGCACGACCGGCGCCGAAAGCATGATCCCCCCGGGCGTGGGCAGCATGCCCATGATGAGTGGAATACCCGCCAGGGCGGCACGGCGGCTTCGCAACAGCCCCAATACCCCCGGCACCAGCCGAGCGGAGATGCCGGTCTCCTGCAGGATGCCGCCAAAGACGTTCACCAGCGTCAACAGGGCGCTGAGCGAGATGAACAGGTAACCCGTCTGTTGGGTGAGAGGTCGCTGCTGCCATTCCACGGCCAGACTGTGCCCAAACTGCCACGGCCCGACGCCCAGGAGCAGGGCCAAGGCTCCCGTCGCGGCCAGCATCGCCCGACCGATCCGCACCCGGACACGCAACAGCCCCACCAGCAGGGCCAGTGACATCCCCATCGCCACGAGTGCGTACATTCGGCCGCTTCCGGTTGAGGGCCTGCCCATCGGCGCCACATGCCGACCCGTCGCCCTACCCGATCCATTTCTGTGGGGGTCAAGCCTCCTGGGCGACGGCGGCCGCAGCACGAGGCGTCTGTGCCACCCGCTTGGCGAAGTCGTCGACCTCTTCGGGTTTCTCGAAGCCCACGTTCAGCACGTCCACCGTGCCAAGCCCCAGCACGTAGCCGACGGAGCGGCTCTTCTTTTCGTCATCGTGACGGAACTCGCCCTCGCCGATCAGCTTCATGCCGACGACGCCCTTGCCGGCCTTGTGAATCTGCTCCACGACCGGAGCCACCTCTTCGGGCTTGCCGTCCATCTTCGTGCCGTAGGCGTTGATTCGCACGTGCACCGAATCCACCCACGGCTCGGCGGCGGCGGTCTTGAGGGCGTCGAGCGAGTGGCACGAGACCCCGTGGGCCCGGATGACGCCCTTCTGCTTGAGCTTGTCCAGGGCGGTCATGTACTCGGCCAGCTCCTCGTTCCACTTGCCGCGGGTCACGCAGTGCAGCAGCAGCAGATCGATGTAGTCCGTCTTGAGTTCCTTGAGAAAGCGTTCGACGACCACCTCCGCCCCGGGCCGCTCGGTGATATCGCCCAGCCCGCCCGGCCGGAACCAGATCTTGCTGATGACCGTGAAATTCTTGCGCGGAATCTGCCGCAGCGCGGGCATGACATACGGGTGCGTGCCGTACAGGTCCGCCAGGTCAAATACCCGGACGCCGTGTTCGTATGAATAGCGGATCAGGGCCTGGAACTTCTCCGCGCCCATCCGCGTGTGGTTCGATTGCCGGCCGCCGCCCCGCATGCCCGTGCCCAGGCACAGCCGTGAGAGCTTCAGGCCCGTCTTGCCCAGCGGGATGGCCTGTTCGTAAGGGTCAAAGTACCGCGGCGTCGCAGGGGTTTCGGCCCCCCACGCCCACCGGCTGCCCAGCGCCACCGCCCCCACTCCGGCGATCGACCGGCTCAAAAACTCGCGTCGTCTCATGGCCATACCCCGTCTCCTACACGTGTGTCCGCTCAATTCGTTATCTGATCCGGCGTCCATGGTACCCTGTCGTCCCACCAAACACAAGATTACGTCCGGTCTGGACGGTCCTACGTGAACCAGGGTCGGAGGTTTCGCGGAAACCCGTGATTTACACCCGGCGGTTTCATGCCCCTCAACGATCCCGGCGGGCGGTCTCGTCGATCCGTTGCCAGACCCGCAAGAAGTTCTGGCCGCAGATCTTCCGCAGGTCCGCCTCGCTGTAGCCCATGCTCAGCAGCTCGGCCAGCAGGTTCGGATAGGCCGAGACGTCTTTGAGCCCCACGGGGACATGCGGACCGACACCGTCGAAATCACTGCCCAGACCCACCTGGTCGACGCCGATCAGCTTGACGGCGTGATCGATATTCTGCCCCACATCGCGGACCGTTCCCCGGGCGATAGGGTGCGCCCTGCAGTACTCCTCAATAAACGCACCGCGCTCTTGGCCTTCGAGCCCGTGCTCGGCGATATGGGCGTCGATCGCCTCCCACCGGGTCAGGTACTCTCGGTAGACCCGCTCATTACAGAACATGTCGCCGAAGTTGATCTGGACGATGCCGCCCTTGTCCGCCAGGGCGCGGATCATCTCATCCGTCAGATTCCGCTCCCAGCCGGGCGTGAAGCATCGGCAGGATGAGTGCGACGCGATCACCGGTGCGCGGGAGTGCTCCAGCACGTCCCAGAACGCCTCATCCGAGACGTGCGACACGTCGATCATCATCCCCACGCGGTTCATCTCCGCGACCAGGCGCTTGCCGAAAGGGCTCAGGCCCTGCCACGGTCGATTCGTGTCGTAGGACGAATCGCAGATGTGGTTGCTCTGGCCGTGGCACAGGGTGATATATCGCACGCCGCGGTCGTAGTAGTGCTGCACGCGGGACAGGTCGCCTTGGATCGGCGCGCCGTTCTCAATGGCCAGGATGATCGAGATGCGCCCGTTTCCGAACTGCCGCCGCACGTCATCCGGCGACCGCGCGGCAGCGAAGTAGTCCGGCCACGTCGTCCAGAACTGCTCCACCCGGTCGATCGTCTCATCGGCATAAACCCCGGCCGTGCCGTCGTCCTCACGTCGCGGCGGAACGTATACCGCGGCGAACACCGCGTCCAGGCCGCCCATTCGTGCCCGGGGATAGTCGAAGTCGCCAGACTCCGTCCGCCGGGAAATATCCTCATCGTGCTCCTCCAGGCGGTAGGGGACGTCGATATGGGAATCCAGCAACAGCACCTCATGCGCCAGGGCCCGCGCCCGGGCCAACAGAACCATGTCGGTCGTCTGGTCTGGTATCCCACCCGACAAGGCGACCTCGATGAGAACGGCAAACAGCCACCCGGTGAACAGGGTGCGTTTCATGGCCGGATCGCTCCTAACCGCGGTCCGATGCACGCTCGAACGAGCGCGCCGTAAATGGCATCCCGATGTTCCAGGTCGTCCATGGATTCCGGGTGCCACTGCACGAACAGGCCGAACGCCCCATCCGTGCGTTCCATCGCCTCGATCACGCCGTCAGCGCTGCGGGCCGCGATCCGCAGGCCCCGGCCAAGCCGGTCGACGGCCTGGTGATGGTTGGACAAGACCGTCACCTCCGGCGCCCCCAATCGCCAGGCCAGGGTGCTGCCGGTCTCCAACCGCACGGTGTGGTACACGCCGCCCGGCCGCCGATGGGCGATCTCGGCGCCGACCTGCGAGGGAATATCCTGGATCAGTGTGCCCCCGCGGACGACGTTGACCAGTTGCATACCCAGGCAGACCCCCAGCAACGGCTTTCGGGTCCGCCACCAGCGTTCGACGAGCCGTCGCTCGAAGGCGAATCGTTGATTGGGCACGACCTCCACCGTCGGGTGGGGCTGCTGGCCATAGACATCGGGCGGGATGTCGGCCCCCCCGATCAGGATCAGGCCGTCCAGTTCGGCCACGTACCGGTCGATCGTCTCCTCGCCGTCCACCGTGGGCAGCACCACGGGCACGCCACCGTTGTTCTCCACGGCCCGGATATAGGCGAACGGCACGCGTATCTGTTCGGACCCGCTCGAGGAAGGCTCATAGACGCTGGACATCCCGATCAGCGGTCGTGCCAACGGCCGAGGCTGCCCACAGCCCGAAGAAGGGCCCAAACCGAGACCCAGGACGATCGCCGCCCCGCACACCATCAGCATCCTTCGAATCGCCTGCATACTTCGTTCCTTGTTCCGATAATTCGCGCCGCGTCCCTTTCCAGCGTAGCGGCAGGCTCCGGCGAAGTCAAAGACCCTCTCAAGTCCCTGGGCCGGGGCGGGGCCGGCCCCTCGGCCGGGGCAATTTTCTGGGACAATTTGTGCATTTCTGTTGTGTTTTTCCCGAAGGCAACCTGTAAAGTATGAGCTTATGGAGTGTACGCTTTGGTCTCTCAAGTGTGTGCTTCGTCTGGGATAAGTAAGGTTCGAGAGACAGTCACAACGGCCGGGCGATCGGCCAGGGAGTAACGAGCAGTGGGTACAGGAACAGTGAAGTGGTTCAATGCAAGCAAGGGTTTTGGGTTCATCAAGCCGGATGATGGGGGCGAGGATCTGTTCGTCCATTATTCCGAAATCCAGGTGGACGGATACGCCACGCTTGATGAGAACCAGCGCGTGGAGTTTGAGGTGGGCCAGGGGCGCAAGGGACCGTGCGCCACGAAGGTCGTGCCTCTGTAGGGTCATCCCACAGCCAAGGGCCGGGCCCGGTCGAGATGTGACCGGGCCCCGGTTTTTTTGTGCCGGACCGGTTATTCCGTCCTATTGGCGGCCGCCCGACCGGGCTTTTCGGGGTCCCAGGCGGTTTGGGCGGGCGGATCGCGGAAGAATATTTTGAATTCTTCTGGTTTTATCTTCCGTTTTTCCCGAAAAAGCGTATATAGGTGTGCATGGGGTATATACTTTCATCTCTCAAGTCTATACATCCCTATCAAAGAGAACGAGAGATTCATGTGAAGTGGCCGAATGACCGGCCAAGGAGTAAGCAGTGAGTACAGGAACAGTCAAGTGGTTCAACGCGAGCAAGGGCTTTGGGTTCATCACCCCGGATGGCGGCGGCGAGGATTTGTTCGTCCACCATTCCGAGATTCAGATGGCCGGCTACAAGACGCTCGCCGAGGACCAGGCGGTCCAGTTTGAGATCGGCCAGGGCAAAAAAGGCCCGTGTGCAACCAACGTCAAGCCGCTCTAACGGCCCCGCGGAGTTTGCATGAAAAAAGGGCTCTGCCGCAAGGCAGGGCCCTTTTCTTTGGACAAAGCACTCGGCCGTTCGTTTCCGCCCCTTCTCTTGCGATCACGGACCGCCCGCCGGCGGATCGGTCAGGCCGGTCCGGAGACCTCCCGCTCGGCGGCGACCGGCGCGGGGACAGCCATGGGCATCGGGCCGTGGACCAGATTCTGGGTCTCACAACTCAGGCGGCGGATGATCTTGCGGAAGTGATATCCGTAGATCGAGAAGGTCACCGCCAGCGGCAACGTGCGCGGCCGACGCAGCGACCAGAACAGCAGCTTCCAGTAATGCTTGCGGCCGCGGTCCAGGATGCCGATGCGCCACATCGACTTGACGAAGGCCCCCAGCTCCTTCCAGTGCACCCGCCATTTGCGTCCTTCCGGCACCCGGTAACGCTCCAGAAACGTGCGGATCCGCTCGGCGTGCTGTTGGGGCGAATAGATATGCTCGATCACGCGTCGATAACCGGCCATGAGTTTTTCGAGGCCCATCCGGGGGGCGAAGTTGATCGAGCAATCGGTGTTGTCCCCCGTAGGCGTTCGGAACAACCGGTGTTCCGCGAGCAATCGCCGGTAGAGCTGCGTCCCGCGGGGGGCGTTGAGCAGGCCGACCATCGCCGTGACGATGCCGCTTTTCTGAATGAACTGAATAAGATTGTCAAAGACGCCGGCGTCGTCGTGATCGAAGCCGAGAATGAACCCGCCCTGCGTCTGCAGGCCCGCTCTCTGGATGCGGGCGACGCATTCCAGCAGGTCTCGCCCGGTGTTTTGCACCTTGTTGCACTCGGTCAGACACTGCTGGTCCGGGCTCTCAATGCCGACGAACACGCAGTCGAACCCCGCGCGGACCATCGCGCTCATCAGCTCCTCGTCGTCGGCCAGGTTGATCGAGGCCTGGGTGTTGAATGCGAACGGATGCCCTCGATGTTCCATCCAGTCGGTGATCGCGGGCAACAGCTCCCGCTTGAGCACGGCCTTGTTGCCGATGAAGTTGTCGTCCACGAAGAACACGTAGTCGCGCCACCCTCGTTGATACAGCACCTCCAACTCGGCGACGATCTGGGCCGCGCTCTTGGTTCGAATCCGATGCCCGAACAGCGTGGTAATGTCGCAGAAATCGCAGTTAAACGGACAGCCGCGGGAGTACTGAATGGCCATCGAGGCGTACTTGCGCGGATCGACCAGGTCCCATCGCGGCATGGGTGTGCTCTGCAAATCGGGTTTGTCGTGCGTGTTGTAGATCTTGCGGGCGCAACCGTTCTGCAAATCCTCCAGGAACCGCGGCAGGGTCAGCTCGGCTTCCTTCAGGACAAGATGATCCACGTGGAGGTATTCTTCGGGCAGGCTGGTGAACAGCGGTCCGCCGGCGACGATGGGCACCCCGGCCTGACGACACCGATCGATGACGGCATCGGTCGAGGGCCGCTGTACGAGCATCGCGGTCAAGAAGACGTAGTCCGCCCAGGCCAAGTGTCGATCCCGCAACGGGGAGGTGTTCATGTCGATCAACTTCAGATTCCAGTCATCGGGCAGCAGGCCGGCGACGGTGAGTAGACCCAGCGGGGGCAGCATGGCCTTTCGGCCGATGAACTTCAGGGCGTTCTTGAGGCCCCAGAAGGTGTCCGGAAACTCCGGGTTGATCAATAAGATGTTCATGGCGTTCTCCATCACACGTCATTGCGTCCCCGATCGAGGCGCGACCGGGACGACAGTCCAGCGAAGTGTCTTTCCGCATACGAGGAAGGAGAAGGAGCCGAGGAGGCATCGTAGAGGGACACGACCCGATTGCCGATCACACCGCCGCCGACCTTCTATTCCAGGAAACTACGCAGGTCTTCACCCTTGCCAAACTGGGCCTGATCACAGGCCGATTATCGTTTCTACGAACACCATACCGCGCCGGTGCTCCTCGAAACACCGGAAAACGAGAAAAACAGACCCCGATATTTCGCCGATGCGGCGGGTTTTCTTTCCCCGGACGCCCGTTCTGCTATAATACGCCCCATGGCGGAGCGTCCCGACAACCTTTTCGCGCGCGCCGAGCACGAGCGGCTCCAGGCCCAGGCGCCGCTGGCGGTGCGGATGCGCCCCACCGACCTGGACGACTTCGTCGGGCAGGAGCATTTCATGGGTCCGGGCAAGCTTTTGCGGCGAATGCTCCAGGCCGACCGGCTTTCCAGCCTGATCTTCTACGGCCCGCCGGGCTCGGGCAAGACCAGCCTGGCCCGGGTGATCGCCGCCAAGACCTGCGCGAAGTTTCACTATCTCAGCGCCCCGGCCGCAGGCGTCAAGGACGTCCGCGCTATTTGTGACGACGCCCGACAGCGATTGGCCACCGGTGGGGGCCGGACCCTGCTGTTCCTGGACGAGATACACCGGTTCAACCGCGCACAGCAGGATGTCCTGCTGGACGACGTTGAAAACGGCATTATCCTGCTGATCGGGGCGACCACGGAGAACCCCTATTTTTCGGTGAATTCGCCCTTGGTCAGCCGCAGTACGGTGTTCCAGTTCGAGCCTTTGGGCGTCGAACAAGTCATGGCGATCCTGCGTCGGGCGATCGCCGATCCGGACCGGGGCCTGGGCCGGCATCGCATCATGGCCGACGACGAGGCCCTGCGGTACCTGGCGGTGGCCTGCGATGGTGACGCCCGGCGGGCCCTGACGGCCCTGGAAGTGGGCGTTCTGAGCACGGCGGCGGATGCGAAAACCGCGGAAATCCGCTTCGATGTGAATCTGGCTAAAGAATCCATCCAGCAGAAGTCGATTCAATACGATGGTAGCGGTGATACCCACTATGATTTGGCCAGCGCCTTTCAGAAGAGCATGCGGGGTTCGGACCCGGATGCGACGGTGTATTGGCTTGCGCGGATGATCGCCGGGGGTGAGGACAGCCGGTTTATCGCCCGGCGGATCGCGGTTTGTGCGGCCGAGGACGTGGGTAACGCCGATCCGGTGGCCACGATGCTGGCCGCGGCGGCGGTGCAGATCGCCGAGTTCGTCGGCCTGCCCGAGGCCCAACTGCCGTTGGCCCAGGCGGCGATTTACGTGGCCTGCGCCCCGAAGTCGAACGCCTCGGCCAAGGCCGTCTGGCAGGCCGTTGCGGACGTGCAGCAGGGGCGGACGATACCCGTCCCGCCCCACCTGCGGGATGCGCACTATGCCGGGGCCAAGACGCTGGGCCGGGGCCAGGGGTATCAGTATCCGCACGACCGGCCCGATGGCTTCGTGCCGCAGGACTACGTGGGCCAGGACTTGGGCAAACGCTATTATTGTCCCAAGCCCGTCGGCCGGGAGAAGAAGCTGGGCGAGTATTTACAAACATTTCGAGATCAGTTAGAACGATGCCGTGGACAGCAAAAATCGGCCGATCCACCGGACAAACCCTGATGGACAAACAGACCTTGCGTGGGCGGATCAAGGATCGGCTTGAGGGCCTGGATTCGCAGGTTCGGGCCCACAAGAGCCGGCGCGTGTGCGAGCATGTGATTGCGGCGCCGGAGTACGAGCGGGCCGGGGTGGTCTTGGTCTACCTGCCGATTCCCGGCGAGGTGGACCTGTCGGCGGCGATTCTTCATGCATGGCAACACGGCAAGACGGTGGCGGCCCCGAAAGTCGATTGGCGGCAGCGGCACATGACGCCGGTGGAAATCCAGTCGCTCGACGTGGGGTTTGACCAGTCGGTCTCGGGGCTGCGGAATCCCCGCGGGGGCGTACCCGTGCCGCCGGCGGATATTGACATGGTGTTGGTGCCCGGGTTGGCGTTTGACCAAAGCGGGGGACGACTGGGCCGCGGCGGCGGATTCTATGATCGGTTTCTGGCCACGACCGGATTGAACGCCCCGGCGTTCGGCGTGGCCTTTGGCGAACAGATGGTCGAGGCGGTTCCGATGGACCCGCACGATCGTTTCATGGATGGCGTGGTGACGGATGAACAGTTTATCCGGTGCGCCGAGCAGGGAGGACCTGAACATGGCTAGGCGATATCGCTACAAGTCGTACCGGCAGCGTCAGCGGGAAAACCGGAATATGGTGCTGATCGGCGTCGCCGGCATCATCGTTGTTGGTGGCGTCTTCTATCTGGTCAAGAAGCGGGCGGTCAGCGCCATTGGGCTTCCCGGGACGGGCGTCGAGACGGTCCTGGACAGCGAAGGGCCGGTCATGGGGGATTTCGAGCGGGCGATTGAAACGCCCGGCAACCGCGTCGTGCCGCCGGCCAATCCGACACCGGCCGGGACGGTTCAGCCCGCCGCGCCGGCGGCGCCGGCCGAGGTGAATCCGCACGCTGCTGCGGACGAGACCACCAGTCCCGAGGCGATCACCCTGATCGAATCGGCGGTGACCGACGCCCAACAGGGCCGGCTTATCGCCGCACGCAATAAGTTCAATGAGGTGTTGAGCCTGGATCTGAGTTCGCAGGTTCGCAGCCGCGTCAAGGAGAATATGGCCGCGCTGGCCACGCAGTGGCTGTTCGGCAAGGATGTCCTGGTCGGCGACACGCTGACGGGCTGGTATGATGTCAAGCCGGGCGATTACCTGTCGCATATCGCGCGGGCGCACAAGGTGCCCTACGAGTTGCTGATGAAGATCAACGGGCTCAAGGACCCGCGCGACCTGCGGGCCGGGAGTCGGATCAAGGTGGTCAACGGACCGTTCCATGCCAAGGTGTACTGTTCGGCCTACCGTATGGATCTGTATTTGGGTGACGTATACGTCAAGAGTTACCGCGTCGGCTTGGGCAAGGAGGGCCGCGAGACGCCCAAGGGCGTCTGGTGCGTGCGCTCGGGCGGCAAGCTCATCAAGCCCAACTGGACCGATCCGGACACCGGTCGACGCTACCTGGCCGACGATCCCGAATACCCGCTCGGCTCGCGATGGATCGCCCTGAAGGGTCTGGAGGGCGAGGCCGGCGTCAAGGAAAAGAACGGTGAAACGGGCTACGCCATTCACGGCACCAAGGAACCCGAGTCCATCGGTACGCGGTCGAGCCGGGGCTGCATCCGCCTGTTCAACGGCGAGGTGATCGAGCTGTATGACATGCTCGTGCCGGTCGACAGCCGCGTGACCATCCTGGATTGACCGGCGGCGTGGGAGGGGGCATGAGCGGCAGGATAGAGGGCGATCGACGCTTGGCCGTGACAGCGGGCGCGGCGAGTGTGGGTGTGCATATCCTGATCCTGGCCGCGTTCGGGACCGTTCGTTGGGGGCGAGCGCCCGCCGAGGCCGGGGCCAACGTATCCCCCCCGGCCGTAGCGCAGATTCAACAGCTTCTGGAACGGCCGCCCATCACGTCCAAGCCCAAGACCCGCCCGATATTCGACGCGCATCGTCTTGTGCCCGCAGGCCGCCGGCCAGCCGACCTGACCGGTATCGGCAAGATCGAAATGGACGCCTCGGCCGACCTGCAACTATGGCAGGGGACCGATGAGGCGCTCGCCCCGAGCCGCGCAAGCGGCCAAGATACGGGGGTCTCCTTTTTCGGGCAGGCCACGACGGTGCGCAAGATCTGCTACGTGGTCGACGCCACCGGCAGCATGCACGGGCGTTTCGGTCTGGTCAAACAGCAGTTGACCGACTCGATCCGCCGGCTCGATCCGGATCAGTACTTTTACATCATCTTCTTCCTGGACGGTGACCGGCTTCTGGAAACCGGCGGCGGGCGGCTGGTTCGCGCGACCCCGGCTGCCAAGGCTCAGGCCGAGGCCTTCATCGACGCGGTCCGGCCCAGCGGCGCGACCAACGCCGTGGCCGCGCTGCGTCGCGGCATGGAGATTCGCGACGCCTTGGGCCAGGCCCCGCAATTGATTTACTTTCTGACGGACGGGTTCGACCTGGGCGAGACCGTGGGGATCGACGACTTCGTCGCGCGGATCGAGCAAACCCGCCGGCAGTTGGCGCCCCATAGCCGTGTTCATACGATTGGGTTCTGGACGGAATCGGGGGATGTTGAGATACTGAAGCGGCTGGCCGAACAGAGCGGCGGGGTGTTCACCCACGTGCAGTGAAGAACCGCTTCGGCGGGCGCTGCGAGAGATCAGTACGGAAAGACGCATGGACACACAGGCAGGTTCAGACCGATCGTGGCGAGCGGGGCAGGTCTTAGGTCCGGTCGCGGTAGTGGCCGGACTTCTGGCGGTCCCGTCCACAGCGGCGGCAGCCGAGGGCGGCAGCTTCTTCGACCAGTTCGTGGTCGCCGGCGGCGGCATCGTCTATTACGTGCTGATCCCGATGTCCCTGATCGCGGTGTATCGAATCTTCGAGCTGATGGTTCTGGTGCGCCGCCGACGGCTGGTGCCGGACGCCGTCGGGCGTCAGATCGCCACGACGATCCAGCAGTTCGGCCTGGGTTCCCTGGTCAGCCGCCTGGCCGGTCGTGTGGACTTAGTCAGTCGCGCCATGTACCGGGCCGTGACCCAGTCCCAGGGCAGCGTGGATCGCCACGTCCTGGAGGACATGGCCGAAGAGGCCCTGCACGATGAGGCCCTGCGGTTGCTGCGGAAGGCCGAGCTGTGCAACACGATCGGCAACGTGGCGCCGATGGTCGGACTGTTCGGGACCGTCTATGGGATGATCCAGGCCTTCGGCATTCTGGCCATCTCCGAGGGTCAGCCGCGCTCCGATGAACTGGCGGCCAAGATCAGCGTGGCCCTGGTGACCACGTTTTGGGGGCTTCTGATCGCCATCCCTTCACTGACGGTCTATGGTGTGGTGCGCACCCGGCTGGAAGGTCTGGTCAGCGAGGCCACCCTGCAGATCGAGATGCTGCTGCAACACGTCAGCAGGCCCGGGGGCGCCACGCCGGCGGAAGCCAATGCTTCGTCGGGTGAGCGGGGTGAGCCGGGGCCCCGTCGCCGCGAGCCGCGGACCCGCTCCGGGGCCGGTCGCTGACTGAAGGAGCCGCGTTATGGCCAGACCCGCGTGGAGTTCGGGCCGATCCGTGGGGTTCAACCTCACGCCGATCATCGACGTGGTGTTCCTGCTGATCATCTTCTTCATGGTAGTCTGCCAGTTCATCACCGCCGAGAGTTTCGACGTGGCGGTGCCCGACCGCATTGATACCGCCCGTGACGCCGAGCAGACACAGGCCCGGCAGGGCGCGATCGTGACGGTCCTGTGCGAGCCTGATGGTCAAGTGGGCTTCGCGGTCGGCGCGCGCCGCCTGACGGCGCAGGGTCCGGAGCTGGCCCGCTCGATCGCCGCGGCCCTGGATTGGCAGTTGCAGTCGCTGCCGGACGATCAGCGGATCGTGACCCTTCGCTGCGACCAGGAGGTGACGTTCGCCCACGCCAAGTACGCGCTGGCGGGCATCGGCTACAGCACGGCCACGGACGTGCGATGGGCGGTCATTCGCGCTGAGCGTCGGTGACGGGCAGACGCCCCCGGCTCGGGCGTCAGGCGGATTCCTTCTTGGCCTTGGGCTTCTCAGCGAACAGGTCGGCCCTGCCCTCGATCACCTCCCGCGTGACCACGTAGCGCCGCGGCTTGGGCTCCTCGGGCAGGCGATACATCAGATCGATCATGAGTTCCTCCGTGGTCGCACGCAGGGCGCGGGCGCCGGTATCCCGCTTGATCGCCTTTTCCGCCAGGGCCAGCAGCGCATCGTCGCTGAAGATCAGCTCGGCGTCTTCCATCGCGAACAGCTTCTGGTACTGGCGGATCAAGGCGTTCTTGGGTTGCGTGAGGATCTCGATCAGCGCATCGGTGTCCAGGGTTTCGAGGGTGGTGATGATCGGCAGCCGGCCGACCAGCTCAGGGATCATGCCGTACTCGATCACGTCTTCGGGAATGACCTGATGCAGCAACTCGGAGTATTCCTGTTTGTTGCCCTCGGCGGCGGTCTGTTCGGAGTCGAACCCGATCATCTTGCGGCCCAGCCGCTTCTTGATGATATTCTCCAGACCGACAAAGGTGCCGCCGCAAATGAACAGGATGTGCGTGGTGTCCACCTGGATGTAGGACTGTTCGGGGTGTTTGCGGCCGCCCTGGGGCGGCACGTTGGCCGTGGTGCCCTCCAGCATCTTCAGCAGGGCCTGTTGGACGCCCTCGCCGGAGACGTCCCGCGTGATCGACACGTTCTGCGAGGTCTTGCCGATCTTGTCGATCTCGTCGATGTACACGATGCCGCGCTCGGCGGTCTCAATGTCGTAATCGGCCGCCTGGACCAGTCGCAGCAGGAAGTTCTCCACGTCCTCGCCCACGTAACCGGCCTCGGTGACCGTGGTGGCGTCGCAGATGGCGAACGGCACGTTCAGTGCGTGCGCCAGGGTCCGGGCCAGCAGCGTCTTTCCCACGCCCGTCGGGCCGATCAGCAGGATGTTGGATTTTTCGATCTCCACGTCGCTGCTGCCTTCATTGGCGTGCAGCAGGCGCTTGTAATGGTTATGCACGGCGACGGCGAGGCACTTTTTGGCGTATTCCTGGCCGATTACGTATTGATCGAGATACTCTTTGATCTGGCGGGGTTTGGGGATATCCCCCAGGTCCGCGCGTTTCTTCTCTTGACGGATGATGTTGTAGCACAAGTCGATGCACTCCGGACAGATAAACACGTTGCCCGGACCTTCCACGAAGGCATCGACTTGCTTCTTCGTTCGCCCGCAGAAACTGCAGACATCCCGCCGTGTGTCGGACTTCCTGGCCATAGTTACGCCTCGCATCCCTCACAAATCGCTGATCTACGATAATTATACCTCTCGGCCGACCGCATGACAAGGCGAGAAAAAATACCCGTCGCTATCGCTCGGATCGGGCGGTCCGAGGGGGCGCCGGCTCTGCGTCAGGGCTGTGACGCCAGCGCAGCCAGATGTGTCTTCCAGAAGGCCGGACAGTCGGGTCGGCTGCTTAGAAGCACCTCGACGGCGTGCCGCACCGTATCGTCGCCCACGCCCTCGCGTTGGGCATGGCACCAGGTCTGCCAATACCGCGCCTGCCACCAGGCCCACGCATCCGGCCCATCCCGCAGCGCCGCGGCGATCTGCTGCCAGCATTCGGCCGCTCGAGTCCACTGTCGCCGAGCCGTAAGCAGTCTTGCCTGGGCGCGGACCCACTCCACGCGCCGGGTCCAGGCGGGCCGTGCCAGAGCCTCGACAATCGCCGCCGCTTGGTTGATCGAGGCCGCATCGCCGCGCAAGGCCAGGCATTCGGCCTCGGTCAGCCGCAACAAGTCGCGTGTTTCAGCCTCCTGTGTGTGGGAGGCGGCGTGTTCGGCCAGTCGGCACAGGTCCACCAGGAAATCCGCGAACGACGGTTGTTCCCGCCAGGTCTCGATACGCGCCGATGCCTCGGCTAGAAGCGTCGTGATCTCATCGGCCACCGCGGGCGCCGGAGAATCCAGCACGCCGATCAGCGCCTTGGCCGCCTGCGGGTGTCGTTCCAGCGTCCGCAGGGCCGAGCAGCGAAGCACGGCCGCATCCGCCGGCTCCAGGCCGTCCGTGCGGCTCAGCAGGTCCAGGACCGTTTGCGCCGCCCAGCGGTCGGGTGTCTCGAGCAACAACCGGCAGTAGAGCAGGACCGCTTGGGTCCGTGCCTGCTGCTGGGGTTCTTCCGGCCCCGGCGGACGGCGCAGAAGTCGTTCCAGCTCATCTCGGGCGCTGCGACGGCACGCCGCGTCGCAGTCATCCGTCTGTATCTGACGCACCACAAGCTCCAGGCCGGCGGCCAGGGCATAGGGTCCACCACGGGCACGAATCTGCCTCAGAAGGGCCTCGGCCCGGGTGCGCTGCCCCGTGGCGTGCAGAGCCAGAGCGTAGGCGTATTCAAGCTCGTCGTTTGCCTCGGTCCCGGCCAGATTGTGGTAGAACGCCAACATCTCGGCGGCGGTGGCGGCATGCTCGGCATCCTCCAGGTAGAGCTGCCAAGCCAGCTTGGCCCCTAAGGCGGCTACCTCCGCCGGCGTCACGGGCAGGTCGGGATCGGACCGATCCCGTTGAACCTGGGCGGCCCGCCGGTATGACGTCATGGCTGCGACCGGGTCGGCATCCCGCTGCGCCTGGGCCTTGGCGAACAGCAAGAGTCCGCTGGGCGGCTCCAGAACACCCTCCAAGAACTCCAGCAACGGCAAGGCCTCGGACGATTCACCGTGGCCGGCCTGTTGCAGGGCCAGGCGGCGCTCCAACGGCGTTCGGTCGAGGATGTACGAGCCGGTCAACTCGTTGCGCGAAAAACGATCCAGCCAGTCGTCCAGGACCACCCGTCCCACGAAGGAACCGGCCTCCGGCGAACGCCTGAGAACCTCCTGCAAAACGTGGTCCGAGCGAGGTCGAACGCATCGCAGCTCAAGAAACGCCAGCCGCAGCAGGATGTCCGGATCGTCGGCCAGGGCGGTCCGTTGCAGCGCGGTCAGGACCTCGCGAATCAAGGTCGAATCGACGCGGTCCAGCAGGCCCAGACGCGTGATCGCCGCGTGGAAGTAGGTCGCATCCGGTGGTCGCCTCTCGGAGCGGTAGGCCTCAAGGGTCTCCGCCAGAAGTCGGCTCGCCTGATCCCGAGCGGTTGGGTGATCGGCCAGACGCGAGAGACATTGGGCCCGCAGCAGGCATACTGTCGGGTCCTGCTCACCGTCGGCGTAGCTGGTGCACCGTGCAATCACGTCGGCCAGTCGCTCATCCCGCGTGGGATTCTCCCGCGTCAGCGCCCACCAGTAATCCACCCGGCAGATGAGCCATGTGAAACGCTCCGCCGCCGCGTGGGCCCTGCGCCACAGTCCCGTCACGCCGAAACGACGGTCCCAATCGTCGCCCTCGTAGGCTTCGATGCGACGGCAGTAGTCGTGCAGCGTGGCGGCGGCCTGGACGAGCGTCTCGCCGGCGGGCCGGGCCCATTGGGCCATCTGCTCACGGTCCCCGTCGGTCAGGAAGCGATCCTGGTAGTGAAAACGCAACCGGATTTCCCGACTGCGGGCAAAGAAACCCTCCGCCGCCTCGTCCGCTCGGTCGGTCACACGCTGCACGTCTTCGATGGTGATCTGCGGCGCCTGCGCCCGCGTCCCGGCCACCACGGAGAGCAGCAGCACGACGATGCCGAGCCGATGCAGGATGCCCGCACCGGTCCGCGCAGGCGTGAATAGACCATCCTTAGATGAAAGATGCTTCATAAGCCGTCTTGCAGAACTACAATTCCATGGGAAACGTGATGTCGTGAATGCCCATGGCGTACAGCACGTTATACACCTTCACCAGGTGATCCCACGTCACCCCATCGTCGCATTCCAGGGAGATCGGGTCGGCCAGCGTGCGTTTCTGGCTTTCAAGCAGCGTGCCGATCCGCAGGGCCAAGTCGGCCAGTTGTTCGGGCCCGGCGACCGCGTCCAGCGTCAGGTCGACTTCCTGCGGCCCCGAGCCGGCGGTGACGCGGCACCCCTCGGCCACGGGGCTCAGCCGAACCACGAGCGGCTCGATGAGTCCGCGCGACGGCGTCGTGGCGTCGGCCTGCGAGAGCTTGAAGGGCAAAAACTGCTCGGGCGTGCGGAATCGCGCGGTCAGCACGAAGAAGATCAGCAGCAGGAAGATCACGTCGATCATGGGGGCCATGCGCGGCATGAACGTCGGGCGCCGGCTGCCGCTCAGACGCCCTTGCCCGAAGCGTCCCCGACCTTTGGTTCGCTCGGTGTTCACGAGGTCACCGCGTCGAGCCCCGCGTGCAGGGCCCGCGTGTTCAGCTCCACGAGCTTGGCGCTCTTCTCCTGAAAGGCGAGCCGCACCGCCTCGGCGAGGGCCTCGGCCCCGACGAGTTTCGTCGCGCCGGCGAAGGCGCCCATCGCCACCATGTTCGTCGCCCGCACGTTGCCCAGCTCGTGGGCGATGCTTGTCGCCTCCACCGACGTTACCGTCAGGTCCTCCCGCTCGACGTCGCGGTCGATCAGCGAGCGGTTGACAATCACGTGGCCGTTCGGGGCCATGACCGGCTCGAAACGGTCCAGGCTCGGACGGTTCAGAACGATCGCCACGTCGGGCGTCTCGACGTAGGGGCTGGCGATCGGCCCATCGGACAGCACCACCGTCGCGTTGGCCGTGCCGCCCCGCATCTCGGCCCCGTACGAGACCATGAGCGTCACGTTGCGGCCGTCGATCATCGCGGCCCGGGCGATGACGTTGCCCGTCAGGACCACGCCCTGTCCGCCGAACCCGGCAATCACGATGCGCGTTTCGCTGTCGTTCATGGTCTTTCGCCGACGTTTGCCGCGCCCGCTCGGGCGCGATGCAGTCGTCGTTATCCCTTGTCCTTATAGACACCCAGCGGGAAGACCCGCTTCATCTTCTCGTTGACGAACTCGGCGGCCTTGACCGGCGGCAGCTTCCAGTCGGTCGGGCACATGCTCAGGACCTCCACCAATGAGAATCCCTTGCCGTCGAGCTGATATTGGAAGGCCTTTTTGATGGCCCGGCCCGCCTGGATGACGTCCCGCGGCGTCGAGACGGCCACCCGCTCCAGATAAGCCACGCCGTCGAGGCTGCTGAGCAACTCACACACGCGGATCGGCGGGCCCTGCAGGCGGGCGTCCCGCCCGTGTGGGGTAGTGGTCGTCACCTGGTCGATCATCGTCGTCGGGGCCATCTGCCCGCCGGTCATGCCGTAGATCGCGTTGTTGATGAAAACCACGGTGATGTTCTCGCCGCGGTTGGCCGCGTGGATGGTCTCGGCGGTGCCGATCGCCGCCAGGTCGCCGTCGCCCTGGTAGGTAAAAACGATCCGGTCGGGCAGGCACCGCTTCAGGCCGGTGGCGGCGGCGGGACTGCGGCCGTGGGCGCACTCGATCACGTCGCAGTTGAAGTAGTCGTACATCAACACCGCGCAACCCACCGGCGCCGTGGCGATCACGCGCTCTCGGACGCCCAAGTCATCGATCGCCTGCGCCACGAGACGATGGGTGATGCCGTGGCCGCAGCCACTGCAGTAATGCGTTGGGACATCGTACAAGGTTTCCGGTCGCGCGAATCTCATGTCACGTCTCGTTTCTATCACCGCGGTCGGGCTGGCCGCCGTCCCACGGCACTGCGTCAGCGGCACTCCTCGTAAAGAACCGCAATCCGTTCGAAAATCTTTTCCGGTGTCGGGTACCAGCCCCCGCCCTGGCCATAAAACGCCACGGGTCGTCGGTATTGACAGGCCAGGCGCACGTCCTCGATCATCTGCCCTTCGGACATCTCGCAGACCAGGAATTGCCGGGCGTGCTCGGCCGCCCGGAGAAACGGCTCTTCGGGGAACGGCCACACCGTGATCGGCCGAATCAGCCCGACCTTCATGCCGCGCCGCCGCGCCTCGTGCACGGCCCCGCCGGCGATACGAGCGGTCATGCCGTACGCCGAGACAACCAGCCGTGCATCGTCCACGGCGATCTCCTCGGCCCGCGGCAAAGCGTGCCGGATCCTGTCGTATTTGGCGTGCAGGTGCCGATTGTGCTCGGCGAGGGCCTCGGCCGGCCGCAGGTAAAGCGAGCGGATCACGCGGGGCTCGCGGCCCTTGCAGCCGTCAAGAATCCAGTCCTTGTCGGGCAGCTCGCACACCGGCTCATACGGCGTGGGCTCGACGGGCTCGGCCATCTGTCCGAGGATGCCGTCGCCGAGGATCATCACCGGGTTGCGAAAGCGGTCGGCGTAATCGAACGCGTTCATGGTCAGCGTCCACAATTCCTGGCACGTGGACGGCGCCAACACGATCAGGTGATAATCCCCGTGGCCGCCGCCCTTGGTCGCCTGGAAGTAGTCGCCCTGCGAGGCGCGAATGTTGCCCAACCCCGGCCCGCCACGCTGCATGTTGGCGATGACGCACGGCAGCTCGGCGCCGGCGATATAGCTGATGCCCTCCTGCTTGAGGCTGATGCCGGGCGAAGAGGAGCTGGTCATGCAGCGGGCGCCCGTCGCCGAGGCCCCGAACAGCATATTAATCGCCGCCAGCTCCGACTCGGCCTGGACGAAAATGCCCCCCGCCTCGGGCATCCGGTGCGACATGTACTCGGGCACCTCGTTCTGCGGCGTAATCGGATAGCCGGCGAAAAAGCGGCATCCGGCCCGGATCGCCGCTTCGCTCATCACTTCGTTGCCCTTCATGAACAGCTTTTCGGTGCCGGTCTTCAACGATTGCTCTCCGCCCGCCGCTCACCCGTCGATTCGGATGGCCACCTCCGGGCACATCCGGGCGCACAGGGCGCAGCCGGTGCACTTGTCCTTGTCGATGATCTCCGCGTAGCAGTAGCCCTTGCTGTTGAGGTTTTCGGTCATGCGCACGTTGTCGATGGGACAGGCCCCGATACAAAGACCGCATCCCTTGCAGCGCTCCAGGTTGAGATGGATATCCGCCACGCTTGGCTCCGGAAACGACGCATCCCAAAGCCGCATCCTAGCGGGCCTGAAAAGCCAAGTCAACCCCGAATCGAGGGAGGTGCTGCTATCGCGACAGACGCGGCACGGCGTCATCCGCGAGGACCTTCCAGGGCAAGCCGTGGCGATTCAAGGCGTCCATGAACGGATCGGGATCGAACTGTTCCATGTGAAACACGCCTTGGCCCGACCACGTGCCGGTCAGGATCATCTTGGCCCCGATCATGGCCGGCACGCCCGTCGTGTAAGACACGGCCTGGGCCCCCACCTCGCGATAGCACGCGGCATGATCGCAGACGTTGTAGATCATCAGACGGTGCGGCTTGCCTCCCTGCACACCCTCGATGATGCAGCCGATGCAGGTCTTGCCCTCGTAGGTCGCGCCGAGCGAGCCGGGATCGGGCAGCAGGGCCTTGAGAAACTGCAAGGGCACGATCTTGTGGCCCTGGAAATCCACCGGGTCGATGCGGGTCATGCCGATGTTCTGCAGAACGCGAAGGTGCGTCAGGTATTCCTCGCCGAAGGTCATCCAGAACCGGATGCGTTGCAGGCCTCGAATGTGCTTGACGAGGGATTCGAGCTCCTCGTGATACAGCAGATACGAGCGGCGCGGGCCGACTTCGGGGTAGTCGATATCCTGCGACAGGCTCATGGGGTCGATCTCAAGCCAGCGGCCATCCTGCCAGTAGCGGCCCTTCTGGGTGATCTCACGGATGTTGATTTCGGGGTTGAAGTTCGTGGCGAATGCCTGACCGTGCTGGCCGGCGTTGCAGTCGACGATGTCCACGCTGTGAACCTCGTCGAAGTGGTGCTTCTGGGCGTAGGCGCAGAAGACGTTCGTCACGCCGGGGTCGAAACCGCTGCCCAAAAGGGCCATGATGCCCTTGGCCGCGTAGCGATCCTGGTAGGCCCATTGCCATTTGTACTCGAACTTGGCCACGTCCGGCGGCTCATAATTGGCCGTGTCCAGATAGTGCACGCCGGTCTCCAGACAGGCATCCATGATGGCCAGGTCCTGGTACGGCAGGGCGACGTTGACGACCAGGTCCGGCTTGTGTTTGCGGATCAGGGCCACGGTCTGGGCGACGTCGTCGGCATCCAGGGCCTCGACCTCGATGGGCCGGTCGATCTGCTCGGCGATCGCCCGGCATTTGCTCACGGTGCGGCTGGCCAGGATGATGCGGTCGAAGACCTCGGGCACCTGCGCACACTTGCGGACGACGACGTTGCCGACGCCGCCGGCTCCGATGATCAGGACGGTTGCCATATCCGCTCTCCCGGTGTTTTCGTGGTCGTGGCGCCGTGGCCGGTGCCTGGGCGTTGCCTGTCGTAAAGCGCGCAGTATAGGTCCGCAGGCGATGGTGTCCAGTGCCACCTGCGGGAATTGGGGCGTGCCCCAGCGCCGGGAGGGGGTCACGGCTCAATCAGGGGTCGTCTTGAGCCAGGATTGGGCCAGCAGGGCCAGGTCGCTCAGGTCCACGCGGCCATCTGCGTTGGCGTCGGCGAAGAGGGGCGGCTGATCGTCGAGCCAGCCGGCGGCCAACAGGGCCAGGTCGCTCAGATCAACCGGTCCGAAGGCGTCGAGGTTGGCGGCCTCGAAGACGTTGCGCGGCGTAGTCAGCGTTACGTCGAGCGTGGCCGTGCGGGCCAGGCTGCTGCGCGAGGCGGCGGCGGCACGGATGCGGGCGCGGTCACCGACGGGGCCGGTGGCGGCCAGCGTGAAGGTGGTCTGTTGCGTCTGGCCGGCCTTGAGATCGCCAAGCGATCGGGGGTGGCTGCCGCTGACGTACACGGGGGCGATGGCCGGCTCCGTGGGCACTTGGCCCTGGTAGTAGGCGGGCTCGCCGAAAACGGCGCCAATCATGATGTTGCCGCAGAACTGCGGGTCCCAGTCACAGAAGCCATCCAGGTTGAACCAGCCCCCCAGCAGGTCGAGGTAGGCCCACGTGCGTTTCTGCCGTGTACTGTTGGTGTCGAAACCGACCTGGTTGTTGCGGGTGTCTTCGAGCTGCCGCCAGCCGATGTAGAGGTCGCCTGCGTTGAGCGTGATGTTGCGGTCGCTCACATCCACGTCGAACCATTGGACATCGTGTGGCCCCGTGACCACCGGGTAGACGACAAACGGCGGGATCAGCTCCGTTCCCGGCATTCGGACCGAGGGGTTGTCCGGGTCGGTCGGCCCATTCGCGGCCCAGATGTGCAGCTCGAAGGGGTACGCGGTCTTGTCGTAGATGAAAAAGCGGGCCTTTTGCAGGGTCGCCGGATAGCTTGCGGGCGTGATCCGCGCGGCCACGTAGGCATCGCTGGCGCCGATCTCGCCGTAGTCCTCGGCCGAGCCGTCATCGTAGCGGATTTCCACGGGCTCATTGACGCCCAGCCAGACCCGTACATCGGAGCACTCGGCCTCGATGCATTCGACCTCGCTGGTCACGGTGAAAGTGGTCCCCTTGGGTGCATCAACCGGGCCGGCCGGTGCGACGTGCCGGGCCAGGATCCGGCCCCACGGAACGTCCCACGTAACGCTCATCTCGGCGGTGTTGTCGTCATCATCCCTTGCGACGGCCCGAACGACCCATTGGCCCGAGTCCTCGATAAGCAGGTTCACATCGGGCACGATGAAGTGTTCGCCGTCCCATGCGGCGTCGGCGTCGATCCACGTCCGGTCATCGGGCAGGTTCCGGGCGATAATTCGCACGTGCGGCACCTGCTGCGGGTCGCGGGCGGCCACACGGATGGCGTCAATGCGCCGCCCGTAGGTGGCCTTGTGGCAGTCACCCCACTGGGCGTCGATGAGGCACTGGATCTCTTCGACAACCGGCCTGTTGGGATCGTCCACGGTCACCAGGACTTCATCGTTGGCGGCGGGGCCGAGGCTGCCCACGGCTGATACGCGCACGCGGTATCGACCGGGCGACAGGGCCTGAACCGCCCAAGCGGCGCTGCCGGAGGTCGCGCCGCTGCGCAGGTGCACCTCCAGCGTCGGCGGTGTCGTCGAGGCGGCGCCGGCCAGCGTGAACAGGGCATTCTCATCCTGTTCGATGATCAACAGCCCCAGGCGCCGGGCCGGGCTGTTCAGGGCGTCCTCGACCGCGGGCCGCAGTTGGATGCGCCGCGGGCCGGGTTGCTCGGCGCCGAAGGTCTTGACGGGGTTGGCCAGGTTGGAGTAGGGCGCATCCGGCGCGTGGTAGATCGTGTAGGCGCCGGTCCCGGGGCCGTAGGTGTTGTCGACGAGGCGGACCTGGCCGACGGCGTCCTCGGCAGAATCCACAATGTTCAGGTTGAGGACGGCCGCGTCAATCGCGGCGTCGGTGGGCAAGGCACTCAGGTCGAACTGCATATAGTAGCGGTGCACCCAGTCGTTGTCCGGGTCGAGCGGGTAGCGGGCGATCAGCTCCAGTGTGTTGAAGCTGAGCATGTCGAATTCGCCGACGTCGATGCTTCGCAGCTTGATGTAATTGGTCTGGCCGGGCCGCAGATCGGCCAGGACGGCCGGGTCGCTGGAGACGAACCAGCAGTCGGGCGGCGGGGGCTCGCCGCCACCGCCGCTGATGGGGGTGCACTCGTCGATGAGGTGCCATTCGTTGCCGTTCGGGTCGCACGTGTAGATCTGCCATCGGCTGGGCGGATCGTCAAACTGCAGGACGACGTAGTGCTCCATGCGAATGCGGATCTCCTCCGGCTGGCCGGGCGGCAGCTCGAAGGCATACACCTTCTGGGCATCCTCACTCACGGCGCCGACGCCGTCCTCGGGCTCAAGGTCGCCGGTGGAGTACTCGGTGACCATGGTGGAGCCCACGGGGGCGATAGCGGGCGCATCGTTTCGGGTGTAGGTCTCTTCGGAGATGTCGCGCCGCACGTGGGTGTCGTAGGAGACGGCCAGGGGCCCCGGCGCGGGGCCGGGCTCGCCGCCGTCCGGTGCGGCCATATCGAGGGGCACCCTTTGCGACACGACCAGCCGTGGCGGTGTCTCACTTGTCAGACCGCCCAGAAGGAACTTGCGGTCATTGCCCTGTTCGCGGATGGACAACGTCAGGCGGTCCATACCGGCGTCCAGGGCCTCCGCAACCGCCGCACGGAGGTTGATGGTCAGCGTTGCGATCTGCTCGGCGCCGAACGTCTTGAGGGGATTGACCAGGGTCGAGTAGGCCGGAGCGCCGGCGTTATACAGCGACTCAGCGTCATCATCGGGTTCGAGCGCGGGGTCGACCAAGTGGATCTCGCCGACGGCGGTCTCGGCCCCGGCCGGGATCGTCAGGCTCAGTCGGGCCGCCGTGACCTCGTAGTTCGGGTCGATCCCGGCCAGGTCGAACTGCACGATATAGCGGTGCACGTCGTCGAAGGCGGGATCGATTTCGTACTCGACGTGGACGTAGATATTGTTGAAGGCCAGATGGTCGTCGGCATCGACACCGAAGCTGCTGAGCCGCAGATGGTTGACGCCGCCGGGATTCAACGCCGCCAGCACGGCCGGATCGCTCGTCACGAACCAGCAGTCCGGCGAGGGCGGTTCGCCGCCTCCACCCGAAGGCGGAATGCACTCGCCCACCAGGCCCAGCGGTGTTCCGTCGGCCATGCACAGCTCCACGCGCCACCCGGCGGGCGGGTCGTCCCATTGAAAGACGAAGAAGTGCTCCATTTGGACCAGAAGCCGGCTGGGGTCGCCCGCGGGAATTGTGAACTCGTAGATCTTCTGCGCATCCTCCCCGATGGCGCCGAGGCCATCCTCCGGTTCAAGATCGCCGCTGGTATAGCTCAGGGCCAGGTCGGACCCGATGACGGCCGTCTCGGGCGAGGGAATCTTGGCGAAGGTCTGATCGGTCAAATCATGAACCGTCTCGACGTCGAAGCGGGCGGGGGCCTCGGTCTCGAGCGTGACGCCGCTGAGTGCCCCGATGGCGACGGGATTGGGATTCTCGGTCGCCAAGGGGGACTCAAGACCCAGCGGAAAGAACATGCCGTTGGGATCGTTTGCCTCCGCCCACTCGGCCAGCACATTGACTTCACCGCAGCCGTCGCCGCCAAGGCAGGTCACCGCCGCGGCCAGGTCAAACACCTGGTTCTGTAAGACGCTTGATGGATCGTTGGGATCGGTGATCTCGACGGCCAGCTCGCCCGCGGCGGCGGGCAGACTGTCGAGGGCCTTTTCCAGGTCGATGCGACCCCATCCGTAGATATTGTCCCAGCCGGGCGCCCCCAGGTCGAGGGCGGTGGATTGCAGCAGTTCCTTGACCTGGGTGGCGGTCAGTTGCGGGTTGGCTTCGAGCAGCAGGGCGGCGGCGGCGGTGACGTGCGGGGCGGCCATGCTGGTGCCGACGGCCCGGATGTAGAGGTCGCCCTCGACAAGAAACCAGTTATCATAGCACATCTCGGCCAGATTATACATGCACAGGTCCGGGTTCTGGGCGACCAGCGTGCTGTAGGCCGAGACAATCTCGGGGTAGTGCTCTCCCCCCAACTGGTCTCCACCGGGCGCGACGAGGTCCAATTCTTTGCCGCCATCGGAATAAGAGGCGATCCCGTCCAGCTTGTCCACGGCGCCGACGGCGATCGCCTTGGAGGCACACGCCGGCGAGACGATCTCGTGGGGATTGCCGTCATTGCCCGAGGCACAGACGACAACGGCGCCCGCGTCGACGGCGGCGTTGACGGCCTGGGCCATCTCCGTCCCGTCGCAGGTGTCGGCGTAGAGGCCCTCACCGAGACTCAGATTAATCACCCGGGCGCCCTGCTCCACGCACCATTCGATGCCCAAGGCGACGTCGGAGGCGTAGCCGTCGCCGTTGGCTCCGAGCACCTTGGCCGCGAGGATATCCGCGTCGTAGCTGATGCCACGATAGGTCAAGCCCTGCGAGGCGATGATACCCGCGACGTGGGTGCCGTGGCCGTTGTCGTCCATGGCGTCGTCGTCACCCTCGAAGAAATCGTACTGGGCGACGACCTTGTTGCGCAGCATCGGATGCGACCAGTCGACACCGGTATCCACGACGCAGACCTTGACGCCCTGGCCGGTGACGGCGTTGTCCCAGGCGTAGTCGGCCCGGATCTGCCCCGCGGTGTCGGCGATCAGGGCACGAACCACCGGATCGGGCTTGGCGTTCTTGAAGCCGGGCAGAGACGCCAGGCGATCCAGCCGATCCGGGGGGATCTCCAGCACGATGCGGTTTTTCCACCGGCCGTAGTTGTGGATGATGCGGGCGCCGATCCGCCGGGCCGCACGGTCAAGCTCTCGGCGGCGGCCTTCCCTAACGGCGGGCGCTGCCTTCCGGACGGCGTGGGGCGGCTCATCGAGCTCGACAATGAAGCGCTGAGGCACCTGCCACGTGCCAGCCCGCCTTTGCAGCCGGTCGGCGGCGCGAGGGCCGCGATCCGGAGGCCGGGCGGACAGGTCCGATAAGGTACGAGCGTCATCCTCAATCAGGGCAACGGCCAGGGCTTCTGACAGACGGCCCCGGTAGACGATCTCGCCCTCGGCGTCAATGCCGATGCAGGTGGGCACGGCGTGTACCCCGTAGCGCGACGCAACCAGGCCATCGACATCGACGAGCACCTCGTAGGTCATGTGCTGGCCGAAGTAGTGGTCGAGCACGTCGTTTAGAGGCTGGCGGACGGCGATGAAGACCACAGCGAGGCGGTCGGCGTACTGTTCGTGCAATTCGGCCAGCAGGCCCACGGCGTCCTGGCAGTGCGGGCAGTGGGTGTTACCGAACAGCAGAATCGCGGGTTGCCCGGCCAGGTCGGCCAGTCTCACGGTCGGTCCGCTGAGACTGGGCAGGGCGAAATCCCAAGCGGCGGCTTGGGCGCACACGCCAGTCGTGAACCCCATCAGGACCGCGACCAGGGTGACCAGGAAAGGCGTGACGCATCGGTTTGTCGCACCCTCGGCGGGCATACTCTCTCTCCGGCGGGGATTCCTGCACTACGGCCCCACATATTATGATACCTTCTTGCTGCTTGTGGAGCAAGCATCAGCCATCTCGCAACACCGACGGTCGGCCCTAACCTCTTTTTTGAAAAGTCTTTACGAGTATCGGCGATCGGGCCGCCCCACATAAGACCGGGCAGGAAGCGTCGCAGGGTCCCGGGAGGTTTTTGTTCAACCGGCGCCGGGTTCAAGCCGATATGCCCCGGCAGTGGGATCGTACACGCCAAGCGTGAAGGAGACGTTTATGGGCATTCAGAATTGGTCGGAAAACATCATCCTGGTGAACCTGGCGGCTGAGCCGGACATGGGCGAGGAGCTGCAGACGGTCATTGACCAGATCAACGACCGCACTGACCAGGACGTGGTGATCGACTTTGCCGACGTGGACATCGTGACCTCTTCAAGCATCGCCAAGCTGCTCAAGTTGCGCAAATCTCTGGCCGGCAACGGGCGTCGCCTGGTCTTCTCCAGTGTTTCGCCCAAGACGAGGAGCATCTTCGTGGTGACCGGCCTGGACAACGTGTTTGAGTTCGTGGACGATGCGTTTTGCGCCCTGGCGGGTCTGCAGATGGTCGGTTCGGCGGAGTGAAACGGCCCGCCAAAGGAGGTTGACAGGAGCGGGATGTCCGTCTAAGCTGTCGGCAGTGGTGTTGTGGTTGAGCGAGCGCATTGCGAAGGCCGCCGGACGGGCGGTTTTCGTAATCCGCTTGCGTCTGACGGACAGGACAGAGCATGGACGAGCAGGCGTTGCAGGCGGTGGAGGAGTGCATCGGCTATTCCTTCCGCGACCGGCGGTTTCTCATCGAGGCGTTATCGCATTCCAGCCAGAGCGACAGCCGCCTGGCCAGCAATGAGCGACTGGAGTTCCTGGGGGACGCGGTGCTGGGGCTGGTCGTGTGCGAGACGTTGTTCAACCGGTTTCCGGATTACCTGGAGGGGGATCTGACGAAGATCAAGAGCATGCTCGTATCCCGCAAGACCTGCGCGCGGCTGAGTAACAGCCTGGAGCTGACGCGGTTCATTCAGGTGGGTAAGGGGATGGAGCTCACGCGGGCGATGACCGGCTCGATTGCCGCGGGGACGCTGGAAGCGGTAATCGCCGCCGTCTACCTGGACGGCGGATTGGAGCCCGCCCGAAGATTCCTCGAGTCTTTGTACGCCGAGTTGCTCGACAGGGCCGATGCCAACCAACACCAGGACAACTACAAATCGGTCCTGCAGCAGTACGCCCAGCATGAGTTCGGCGCCACACCCATCTACGAGTTGCTCGACGAGAAGGGCCCGGACCACAACAAGTGCTTCGAGGTGGCCGTGTTCATCGGGGATCGGCACTTCCCTAGCGCCTGGGGGGTGACCAAGAAGGAGGCCGAGCAGCGGGCCGCCCGCAACGTGCTGGTGGAGCTTGGGCAGATCGGACCGGACGATTGACGCCGCGACCGTGCCGCCGGACCGATACGGCGGCTTTGAGGGGAGAGAACACCATGCCGATCCATGATGCGTCGCATCAACGACGCAACCACCTTGTGGTTCTCCTGTTGTGGCCGGCGGCGCTTCTGTGCAGTTGTGCCCATGCCTCGCCCTGGCCCATCCCCATGGTCGACTTGGCCGACCAGGCCCATCGTCAGGTGATCGTGGACCGCCGGCCGGATCAGTATCTGGGCCATCCCACGACGGTCCTGCTGGAGGACGGCCGGACGATGCTCATTGTGTATCCCAAGGGCCACGGCCGCGGGGCCATCGTCCTGAGGCGCAGCGACGACGGCGGCAAGACGTGGTCACAGCCGCTGCCCACGCCGGACAGTTGGGCCACCAGCCTTGAAACGCCGACGATCCACCGCGTCATCGACAAACAGGGCAAGCGGCGGCTGATCGTCTTCTCCGGCCTGTATCCCATCCGCATGGCGGTTTCGGAAGATGATGGCCGGACATGGTCCGAATTGCGCCCCATCGGCGAGTTCGGCGGCATCGTGGCCATGGCCTCGGTGGTGCGGCTGAAGAACGGCGACTACATGGCCCTGTTTCACGACGATGGCCGCTTCCTGCATAACGAGGGCCGGCGCACGCGATTTGTCGTCTACAAGACGCTCAGCACCGACGGCGGCCTGACCTGGAGCGGTCCCGAAGCGGTCGTCTCGCACCCGCAGGCCCACCTGTGCGAGCCCGGTGCCGTCCGGAGCCCGGAGGATTCGCAACTGGCGATCCTGTTGCGGGAAAACAGCCGACGGTTCAACTCATTCGTGTCGTTCAGTGACGATGAGGGGCGCTGCTGGTCCACGCCGCGGGAGCTGCCGGCCACGTTGACGGGGGATCGGCACGTCGCCCGGTACGCCCCCGATGGACGGCTGTTTGTCACCTTCCGCGATACCGCCGCCGAGAGCGACACGCAGGGCGACTGGGTCGCTTGGGTCGGCACGTATGAGGACATCGTGAAAGGTCGGCCGGGGCAATACCGCGTCCGGCTGATGGACAACCACCACGCCTGGGACTGCGCCTATCCGGGGCTGGAGTGTCTGCCGGATGGGACCTTTGTCACCACCACGTATGGGCACTGGACCGAGGGACAGCCGCCC
>DSDH01000223.1 GCA_011055475.1 Phycisphaerales bacterium
ACTATGACTCGATGATCGGCAAGCTGATCGTCTGGGGCGAGGACCGCGACATCGCCATCGCGCGCATGAGCGGGGCGCTCACCGAGATCGTGATCGACGGCATCAAGACCAACATCCCGCTGCAGCGCGACATCATGGAGGATACCCACTTCCAGGCCGGTGGAACCGATATCCACTATCTGGAGAAAAAGCTCGGCGGCAAGAAGTAGCACGCGGCCGTGCCCTGGCAGGAGCTCACCCTGCGCCTCGCGCGCGAGCAACTGGAAACCGCCGAGTCCCTGCTGCTCGCCGCGGGCGCCGTCTCCGTCACCTATCGCGACGCCGAGGACCAGCCGGTGCTGGAGCCCGCCCCGGGCGAGACACCGCTCTGGGACCAGGTGCTGGTCAGCGGCCTGTTCGAGGCCGATGCGGACCTGGCCACGGTGCGCGCGCTGATCGCCGCGCAGCTACCCGGGATGGCGGCAGACGCCACCACCCGCCGCATCGAGGACCAGGACTGGGAGCGGGCCTGGATGGACGATTTCCGGCCCATGCGTTTCGGCGAACGGCTGTGGATCTGCCCCAGCTGGGGCGAGCCGCCCGAACCGGATGCCGTCAACATCCTTATCGACCCGGGGCTGGCCTTTGGTAGCGGCACCCACCCGACCACCGCGCTGTGTCTGGAATGGCTGGACGCCCACCCGCCAACAGGGCGCGACGTCATCGACTACGGCAGTGGCTCGGGCATCCTCGCCGTTGCCGCCCTCAGACTCGGCGCGGCCCGCGTCACGGCCGTGGACATCGACCCCCAGGCCCTGATCGCCACCCGCGACAACGCGGCCAAGAATGGCGTCGACGACGACCGGCTGTGCGTCGACTACCCCGAGCGGCTTGGCGACGCCACCGCCGACCTCGTGATCGCCAACATCCTCGCCGGGCCGCTGGCCGAACTGGCCCCGACCATGGCCGACCGCGTCCGCCCGGGCGGCGCGATCGTGCTCTCGGGCATACTGCGCGAGCAGGCGGAGACCGTGCGCGGCGCCTACACCCCGTGGTTTGACATGGACCCGCCCGCCTTTCGCGAAGACTGGACGCGGCTGAGCGGCCGGCGGCGTGCCGAATGACACCCGCCAGCCCGCGCCCCGCGTGAGCTTACGCTAATGCACCCCTCACCGGTTACAGTACACTAGCCCCATGTACGTCCAGTGCCCCCGTTGCCAAGCCGTGTTCCGCGTCCGCACCCGCCTGCTGACCCAGGCCGAGGGGATGGTACGCTGCGGCGAGTGCGACCATGTGTTCAATGCCATGGACACGCTGCTCGCCGTACCGCCCGAGGCGCCGGCCACGCCACCGGAACAGATCCCGCTGGCCGATCTGCCCGCCGGCCCCGAGGGCCTGGACCAGGACGCCCTGGCACGCGACATCCCGAGCGTCCTCGCCGACGACCTGCGCCCCTCCCGCCGCCGGCCGGCCGCCAGCACCCGCAATCGCATCGGCTGGGGGCTGGGCAGCCTGTTGCTGATCCTGGCGCTCGCCGGCCAGTATGCCTGGTACGAGATCGAGACGCTGTACCGCTACCCGGTGCTGCAGGCCCCGCTGGACCGGCTTTGCACCATCGCCGACTGCCAGCCGCCACAGCTTCGCGACGTGCGCCAGGTGGAACTGTTGAACCGCCACGTGTACTCCCACCCGAACGTCGACGGCGCCCTGATGATCACCGCGACGGTGGTCAACCACGCCCCCTTCGCCCAGCCCTTCCCCATGCTCGGCGTCCGCTTCTCCGACCTGCAGGGCCGGACCGTGGCCGCCCGCCGCTTCCTGCCCCAGGAATACCTCGGCACGCCGCTGCTGCCGGGAAGCCTGATGGAGCCCGGTGCGCCGGTGACCGTCAATCTCGAGATCGTCGACCCGGGGGATCGCGCCCTGTCCTTCGAGTTCGAATTCATCTAGCCCGACGCCGGCGGGGGTGCGAACCTCCGCCACCATCGGTATCATGGCCGGCTCGTGGAGACCCCGACCATGCATATCGGCCCTTACCCGCTCGACAACCGGCTCATCCTCGCGCCCATGGCGGGCGTGACCGACCGCCCGTTCCGCCAACTCTGCCGGCGGCTGGGCGCAGGCCTGGCCGTGTCCGAGATGGTTACCGCCGACAGCCGGCTGTGGCACAGCCGGAAATCCCGCTCCCGGCTCGACCACGCCGGCGAGGACGCGCCCCGCAGCGTGCAGATCGCCGGGGCAGACCCGGCCATGATGGCCGAGGCGGCGCGACTGAATGTCGCCTTCGGGGCGCAGATCATCGACGTCAACATGGGCTGCCCGGCGAAGAAGGTCTGCAACCGCGCGGCCGGCTCCGCGCTGCTGCGCGACGAACCGCTGGTGCGGGCCATTCTCGAGGCGGTGGTGGACGCCGTCGACGTACCCGTCACCCTCAAGATCCGCACCGGCTGGGACGCCGCCCACCGCAACGCCCCGCGCATCGCCGAGATTGCCGAGGCCGCCGGCATCCAGGCCCTCGCCGTACACGGCCGCACCCGGGCCTGCGGCTACGGGCCGACCGCGGAATACGACACCATCCGGCGCATCAAACAGGTGGTGGCCATCCCCGTGATCGCCAACGGAGATATCGACTCGGGGGAAAAGGCGAAGCACGTCTTGGAATTCACGGGAGCGGATGCCATCATGATTGGAAGGGGGGCGCAGGGTAATCCGTGGATCTTCCGCGAGATCGCCCACTACCTCGACACCGGAAGCCGCGGCGGCGAGCCTGCCTGGGACGAGGTGTGCGAGACGCTGCTCGATCACGTGCAGGCACTGCACGCGTTTTACGGGGAAGTCGCGGGGCTGCGCATCGCGCGCAAGCACATCGGCTGGTATCTCAAGGGGCGTCCCGGGGGCGAGACGACCCGACAGCAGATCAACCGGCTTGATTCGGCCAGCGAGCAGCTCGCGCTGATCGCCGCGTATTTCGAAAGCCACCATAACGATAACGAGACTCTGGCCGCATGAGTGCACAGATCGACGCCGTGCCAACCAGGGAGAACGCCGGCTTGGACAACATGGACGTGCCGCCGCTCGCCGAAGCGGTAAAACAGGCGCTCGAGCGCTATTTCGAGCATCTCGACGGCCACGCGCCGGGCGAGCTCTACCGCATGGTCCTCGAGGAGGTGGAACGCCCGCTGCTCGACTGCGTCATGCGCCATTGCGGCGGCAACCAGACCCGCGCCGCCGAGCACCTGGGCATCAACCGCGGCACCCTGCGCAAGAAGCTCCGGCAGTACGGCCTCGAGTAGCGCCCCGATCCCCGGCAGGCGGGGGCCGGGTCGGCTATAATGGCCGACTTTCCACCCACCATCCCAGCGGAATCGAGCATCATGAGCGCAGCCACGCAATGGCCCGTCACCCGGGCACTGATCAGCGTCTCCGACAAGACCGGCGTCGTTGACTTCGCCCGCCACCTCCACGCCAGCGGCATCGAGATCCTCTCCACCGGGGGCACGGCGAAGCTCCTGGCCGACAGCGGCATCCCCGTGGTCGAGGTCTCCGAGCATACCGGCTTCCCGGAGATGATGGACGGGCGCGTGAAGACCCTGCACCCGCGTATTCACGGCGGCATCCTGGGCCGGCGCGGCGTGGATGACGCGGTGATGGCCGAACACGACATCGTGCCCATCGACCTCGTGGTCGTGAACCTCTACCCCTTCGAGACCACCGTCGCCCGCCCCGACTGCTCGCTGGAAGACGCGATCGAGAACATCGACATCGGCGGCCCGACCATGGTGCGCGCGACGGCCAAGAACCACGCCCATGTGAGCATCATCGTCGACCCGGCCGACTACGCCCGCGTCGAGGCCGAGATGAAGGCCAATGCCGGCTGCATCAGCCACGGGACCCGCTTCGATCTGGCGGTAAAGGCCTTCGAGCACACCGCGCGCTACGACGGCGCCATCGCCAACTACCTGGGCTGCGTCCGCTCGGCCACCGAGAAGGACGACTTCCCGCGCACCTTCAACCAGCAGTTCAGGAAGGCGCAGGACATGCGCTACGGCGAGAACCCGCACCAGCGCGCCGCCTTCTACGTCGAGCACGACCCGAAGGAGGCCGCGGTTGCCACCGCCGAGCAACTGCAGGGCAAGGAACTGTCCTACAACAACGTCGCCGACACCGACGCCGCACTGGAATGCGTCAAGCAGTTCGAGGCCCCGGCCTGCGTCATCGTCAAGCACGCCAATCCCTGCGGCGTGGCGGTGGGTGACGACATCCTGGTCGCCTACGACCGCGCCTATGCCACCGACCCCACCTCTGCCTTCGGCGGCATCATCGCCTTCAACCGGCCGCTGGACGCGCACACCGCGCGCACCATCGTCGAGCGCCAGTTCGTCGAGGTGATCATCGCCCCCGCCGTGGAACCGGACGCGCTGGACGAACTGTCGGCAAAGAAGAACGTGCGTGTCCTGGCCTGCGGCCAGTGGGGCACGCCGGTACCCGGGCTCGACTTCAAGCGCGTCAACGGCGGCCTGCTGGTGCAGGATCGCGACATCGGCATGATCAGCCAGGCCGACCTCAAGGTGGTCTCCCGGCGCGTACCCTCGGAAGACGAGATGCGCGACCTGCTGTTCGCCTGGAAGGTGGCCAAGTTCGTGAAGTCCAACGCCATCGTCTATGCCCGCGACCAGCAGAGCATCGGCATTGGCGCCGGCCAGATGAGCCGCGTGTACTCGGCGAAGATCGCCGGCATCAAGGCCGCCGACGAAGGCCTGATCGTGGAAGGCTCGGTGATGGCCTCCGACGCCTTCTTCCCCTTCCGCGACGGGATCGACGCGGCAAAGGAGGCCGGCATCACCGCAGTGATCCAGCCCGGCGGCTCCATGCGCGACGAGGAGGTCATCGCCGCCGCCGACGAGCATGGCATGGCCATGGTCTTCACCGGCATGCGCCACTTCCGCCACTGACAGGCCGGCCAGAAAGGACGTCCTTTCCAGCGCGCCGGGCCCCGCCCGGCACCGAACCGCGCCAGGGGTGCCCCTCCTGGCGCGGTTTTCGTTATAGTCGGGAACATCACCCGCGGCATACGCGGCCAACCTGCCACCAAACCCACGCGCACAGGCCGGACATGCGAAGCTACCGCGTCTCCCTCCTCATCATCCTGTCCCTGGTGGCCGTTCTCATCGGCGGCATCACGGTGCTGCGCTACCAGGAGTTCACCGAACAGCACCAGGCGATCGCGCGGGAGTCCGTGCGCGGCGTCACGGCCGAACTTGCACGCTTTATCGACGATCGCAAGCGGCTCGTCGGCGTGTTCACCGAGGTCCACCAGGCGCGGCTCGAGTCCCTGGTGCACCAGCCGGAGGACATGGCGCTGTACCGGGCGCTGGACGCGCAGGTCGCACGCTATTTCCCCGACTACTACGTCTACGCCATCACCGATCCGCAGGGGGTACTGCTGGTCCACGACTACAACTTTCTCGTGGGCGAGATGTGCCTGGAGGACATCCGCGACTTTAACGTGGCCGGCCTGCAAAAACCGCGGGTACATCCCAGCATGGACGAGCATCACTTCGACCTGCTGGGCGAGTTCCGCGTAAACGGTAAGGACCACATCCTGCTGATCAGCTTCAACGCCCGCATCCTCGGCGACATGCTGGAACACATGGAGACCCCGGATCACCAGTTGCTGCTGGTGCTGGACGATGGCGAGTTGCTGCTGGAGGCCTCGGCCGAGGGCTCGCGCCGCGACTTTTACCGCCTCGACTATCGCCTCGCACCCGAGGAGCAGGCCCGGGTTCTCGCCGCCCGCCCCATCCCCGGAACCCGCTGGCGCGCGCTGGACCTGCACGCGCCTGGGCTGTTTGGCGACATGCGCCGTCGGCTGCTGGTCGAGGGGGTCGCCGTGTTCGCGCTCTTCGCCCTGCTGTCCGGCGTCATGGCGCTCTTTCTCGGCCGTGCTGAACGCCGCCGCCGCGAGGCCGAACAGATGAAGGACGAGTTCCTCTCCGTGGTCAGCCACGAGCTGCGAACCCCCATCACCTCCATGCTGGGGTCGCTCGGGCTGCTGGCCAACGACGTCGCCGGCGAGCTGCCGAACCGCGCCAAGGAACTGGTGCACGTCGCGCTGGCCAACGGCGAGCGCCTGCTGGCACTGGTCAACGACATTCTCGACATCCAGCGCATCGAGACCACTCGCCTCGCCATCGAGCGGCGACCGCTGGTACTGGCCGACCTGGTGCGCGAATCGCTGGAACACAACCGGCCCTACGCTGAACGCTTCGGCACGCGCTTCGTGCTGCATGACGGGGCCCCGGGGGCAGAAGTCCTGGGGGACTCCCAGCGGCTCATGCAGGTGCTGGACAACCTGCTGTCCAATGCCGCGAAGTACGGCCGCGAGGGCGACGTGGTGGAGGTGCGCCTCGATGCGGCCGACGCGCGCGTGCGCGTCAGCATCCGCGACCACGGCCCCGGCGTGGCGCCGGAGCTCCGTGCACGGATCTTCGACAAGTTCACGCAGGGTGACGCCTCCCCGCGCCGCCGGCGCGACGGCACGGGACTGGGCCTGTTCATTGCCCGCAACCTGGTGGAGCAGCACGCGGGCCGCATCGGCTTCGAGAGCACGCCGGGCGAGGGTAGCTGCTTCTGGTTCGAACTGCCACTGGCCTCGTCGGCGGCAAGACAAAGCGCGGCCAGGCCGCTAGACTAGCGGCCTGCCGCAAACAACACAGAACGGGAACAGCCCATGAAGGTACTGATCATCGGTGGCGGTGGCCGCGAGCACGCCCTGGCGTGGAAGGCCGCGCAATCCCCCCGCGTGGAGCAGGTGTTCGTCGCCCCCGGCAACGCCGGCACGGCCCGCGAGGCCAAGGTGAGCAACGTGGCCATCGGCGCCGAGGACATCCCGGCCCTGTTCCGCTTCGCCAAGGACCATGCCATCGACCTGACCATCGTCGGCCCCGAGGCCCCGCTGGTGGCCGGCGTCGTCGACAGCTTCCGCGACGGCGGCCTGCGCATCTTCGGCCCCAGCCGCGACGCGGCCCAGCTGGAAGGCTCCAAGGCCTTCACCAAGGATTTCCTGCAGCGGCACAATATCCCCACCGCACGCTACGGCGTGTTCACCGAGATCGACGCGGCCGTGGACTTCATCCACGATCACGGCGCGCCCATCGTGGTGAAGGCCGATGGCCTGGCCGCCGGCAAGGGCGTGATCCTGGCGCAGACCCAGCAGGAGGCCATCGACGCGGTGAAGGACATGCTGGCAGGCAACGCCTTTGGCGAGGCCGGGCACCGCGTGGTGATCGAGGAGTTCCTCACGGGTGAGGAGGCGAGCTTCATCTGCATGGTCGATGGCACCAATATCCTCCCCATGGCCAGCTCCCAGGACCACAAGGCGCGCGACAACGGCGACCGCGGGCCGAACACCGGGGGCATGGGCGCCTACTCGCCCGCGCCGGTGGTCACGCCCGATATCCACGACCGCATCCTCCGGGAGGTGATCGAACCCACCGTGGCCGGCATGGCCATCGAGGGCAACCTCTACACGGGCTTCCTCTACGCCGGGGTGATGATCGCCGCGGACGGCACGCCCAAGGTGCTCGAGTACAACTGCCGCTTCGGCGACCCGGAGACCCAGCCGATCATGATGCGGCTGCGCTCCGACCTGGTGGCACTCTGCGAACTGGCCATCGACGGCCGGCTGGACGCGGCGCAGGCCGACTGGGACCCGCGCGTGGCGCTGGGCGTGGTTCTGGCCGCCGGCGGCTACCCGGACGCGTACGAGAAGGGCGACGTGATCCACGGTCTGCCCGCGCAGGACGAACCCGACCGCAAGGTCTTCCACGCCGGCACCGCCGAACGCAACGGCGAGGTGGTCACCAATGGCGGACGGGTGCTCTGTGCCGTGGCCCTGGGCGAGACCGCCCGCGAGGCGCAGAAGAAGGCCTACGAGCTGACGCGCCGCATCGACTGGGCGGGCGTCTATTACCGTACCGACATCGGCTACCGCGCGGTCGCCCGCGAGGCCGAGGCCTCCTGACCCCGTCCGGCCATGCTCCGGACGGGACATGGCCCCACCACTCGTCCCCACGGCACCGTCTTGGTGCACCGACGACGCTCCCTGCGCCAGCGGGGCTCCCCCTGTCACAGCGGCGTCGTTCACGCCCTGTATGCTCAAGGTCTAGAATAAGGTCTCCGGCCACCGCCGCCGTCACGCCGGGTGTCGGGCGCATGGCCCCGAACTTGCTTCATTCACCGCAGGCAACCCCACAGGAGTCGCCGCATGATCCACCCGGAATCCATCGCCGATATCGAACACCGGCCGCTGCCCAGCGACGTCGACACGCTGCGCCAGAACATCCGTGATCGCCTGATCCACATCGTCGGCAAGGATCCCATGCACGCCACCACCCGCGACTGGCTACATGCGGTCTCCTTCGCCGTGCGTGACCGCCTCATCGAGCGACGCATGTTCACCAAGCGCTACCACCAGGAAGAGGAGGTCAAGCGTGTCTACTACCTCTCGATGGAGTTCCTGCTCGGGCGCCTGCTGATCAATAGCATGCTCAACCTCGGCATCTACGATGCCTGTGTCCAGGCGCTGGAGGAACTGGGTGTGAGCCTGGGCGACATCGAAGGCCTCGAGACCGACGCCGCCCTGGGCAATGGCGGCCTGGGCCGTCTGGCCGCCTGCATCCTCGATTCCATGGCCACGCTCTGCCTGCCGGGCTACGGCTACGGCATCCGCTACGAGTTCGGCATGTTCCACCAGGAGATCCAGAACGGCCAGCAGGTCGAACACCCGGACAGCTGGCTGCGCTACGGCAACCCCTGGGAGTTCCCGCGCCCGGAAAAGATCTTCCCGGTGTATTTCTACGGCACCGTATCCGAGCACATCGGGGTTACCGGGCAGATCGACCGCTTCTGGGACCACGGCGAGGAAGTGCTCGCCATGGCCTATGACCTGCCGGTACCGGGCTACGGACCGCAGAAGAACGTCAACAACCTGCGCCTGTGGTCGGCCAAGGCCACCCGCGACTTCGACCTGCGCTACTTCAACGAAGGCGATTACATCGGCGCGCTGGAGGACAAGAACCAGTCCGAGACCATCTCCAAGGTCCTCTACCCCAACGACGCCACGGCCATGGGTCGCGAACTGCGCCTCAAGCAGGAATACTTCTTCGTCTCCGCCTCACTGCAGGACATACTGGATCGCCACTGCGTGCGTCTGGGCCTGCCGGTGGACACCCTGCCCGAGAAGGTCGCGATCCAGCTCAACGACACGCACCCGGCCATCGCGATACCCGAGCTGATGCGCCTGCTCACGGACGTCTACCTGCTTCCCTGGCACAAGGCCTGGGACATCACCACGCGCACCTTTGCCTACACCAACCACACGCTCATGCCTGAGGCACTGGAGACCTGGCCGGTAAGCCTGATGGAGACCGTACTGCCACGGCACATGCAGATCATCTACGACATCAACCACCACTTCCTCAGCAAGGTGCGGCATCACCACCCGGGGGACAACGAGATCGTGCGGCGTCTGTCGATCATCGACGAAGAGAATGGACGGCGGGTGCGTATGGCCTATCTCGCCGTAATCGCCAGCCACCGGATCAACGGCGTCGCTGCGCTGCACAGCGAACTCATCAAGTCACAGCTGTTCCCGGACTTCCACCGCCTCATGCCACAGAAATTCGTCAACGTGACCAACGGCATCACCCCGCGCCTGTGGCTCAACCAGGCGAACCCGGGGCTGCGCCGGCTGATCTGCGACCACATTGGCGAGGAGTGGGTGACCGACCTCGGCAAGCTCAATGCCTTGGAACCGCATATCGACAACCCCACCTGCCGCGAGGAGTTCCGGCAGGTCAAGCACGCCAACAAGCAACAGCTCGCCGAGCTGATCCTGCGCAAGACCGGCGTCACGGTCGACCCGGGGGCACTGTTCGACGTGCACATCAAGCGCATCCATGAATACAAGCGCCAGCTCCTGAACCTGCTGCACGTGATCGCGCTGTATAACCGGATTCGCGACGGCGAGGCCGGGCACCGCGTACCCCGCGTGGTGATCTTTGCCGGCAAGGCCGCGCCCGCCTACGTCATGGCGAAGAAGATCATCCGCCTGATCCACGACGTGGCCGACCTCATCAATCACGACCCAGTCGTCGGCGACCGGCTCAAGGTCGTATTCCTGCCCAACTACGAGGTATCACTTGCCGGCGTGATCATCCCGGCCGCCGATCTTTCACAGCAGATCTCCACCGCCGGCACCGAGGCCTCGGGCACCGGCAACATGAAGCTGGCGCTCAATGGCGCCCTCACCATCGGTACGCTGGACGGCGCGAACATCGAGATCGCGGAGGAAGTGGGCGAGGACAATATCTTCATCTTCGGCATGAAGGCCGACGAGGTGGAGCGCCTGCGCGCCGAGGGTTACCGCCCGCGCCTGTACTACGAGAATAACCCGGAGCTGCGCCGTGTGATCGACATGATCGGCTCGGGTTTCTTCTGCCCGGAGGAGCCGGGACGCTACGCCGACATCGTCGATAACCTGCTGAGTGTGGATTACTACATGCTGCTGGCCGACTTTCCCGCCTATATCACCGCGCAGGAAAAGGTGGACGAGCTCTATCGCGACGCAGATGCCTGGTCGCACAAGGCCATGGTCAACACCGCGCGCATGGCGAAGTTCTCCATCGACCGCACCGTGACCGACTATGCCCGGGAGATCTGGCACGTCTCGCCCAAGTGCTACATCGACAACGGTATCGCCCCGCACACCTGACGAGCAGCGGGCCCCATAAACGACGACGCCCGCGGCATGCGGGCGTCGTCGTTTCCGGCGCGAGCAGGGTCCGCGATCAGCGGCCCTTCATGGCGTCGAAGAACTCCTCGTTGACCTTGGTCTGCGAAAGGCGGTCGAGCAGGAACTCCATCGCCTCCAGGTCGTCCATGGAGTGCAGGAACTTGCGCAGGATCCACAGCTTCTGCAGCTCCTCGGGCTTGGTGAGCAGCTCCTCGCGACGCGTGCCGGAGCGATTGATGTTGATGGCCGGGAACACGCGCTTCTCGGCGATGCGCCGATCCAGGTGCACCTCCATGTTGCCGGTGCCCTTGAACTCCTCGTAGATCACCTCGTCCATCTTCGAACCGGTGTCGATCAGCGCGCTGGCGATGATGGTCAGACTGCCACCTTCCTCGATGTTGCGCGCGGCGCCGAAGAAGCGCTTGGGCCGGTGCAGGGCATTGGCGTCGACACCACCGGTGAGCACCTTGCCCGAGGACGGGATCACGGTGTTGTAGGCGCGGGCCAGGCGGGTGATGGAATCGAGCAGGATCACCACGTCGCGCTTGTGTTCGACCAGGCGTTTGGCCTTCTCGATGACCATCTCCGCCACCTGCACGTGCCGGCTGGCCGGCTCGTCGAAGGTCGAGGACACCACCTCGCCACGCACCATGCGCTGCATCTCGGTGACTTCCTCGGGTCGCTCGTCGATGAGCAGCACGATGAGATAGCACTCGGGATGATTGGCAGCGATGCTCTGGGCGATGTTCTGCAGCATCATGGTCTTGCCGGCCTTGGGCGGCGAGACCAGCAGGCCGCGTTGACCCTTGCCGATGGGCGAGACGATATCGATGATGCGGGCGGTGATGTCTTCGGTGGAGCCGTTGCCGAGCTCCATGCGCAGGCGTTCTTCGGGATGCAGCGGGGTGAGATTTTCGAACAGGATCTTGTTCTTGGCGTTTTCCGGGGTCTCGAAGTTGATCTCGGAGACCTTGAGCATCGCGAAGTAGCGCTCGCCTTCCTTGGGCGGCCGGATCTTGCCGGAGACCGTGTCGCCCGTACGCAACCCGAAGCGCCGTATCTGGCTGGGCGAGACGTAGATATCGTCGGGCCCGGCAAGGTAGGAGCTGTCCGCCGACCGCAGAAATCCGAAGCCGTCCTGGAGGATTTCGAGCACCCCGTCGCCGAAGATGTCCTCGCCGCTTTTCGCGTGCGCCTTGAGGATGGCGAAGATGATGTCCTGTTTGCGGGCACGCGACATGCCCTCGATCCCCATGCTCTTGGCAAGTTCCAGTAAGTCGGACGGGGCTTTCTGCTTCAGTTCGGTCAGGTTCATAAGGAAACGGGTAGTGTTGTCAGGGAACGGTATGGTACGGAAGAACGGCATCAGCCAGCGCGGAACCGGCCGGGGGCCATGGTGTATTCAGTCGATTCTTTGAGGTGCAGCCGGGGACGGAAGGATTGTGGTTGTCGTGGCCGCGAGGATTAAGCTAGCACGGTTACCGGTTGAGGTCCAGCCCCGGCGGTGGGCCGGGGCTGTCCGGCATCGACCGGCTTACAGGTTCTGGTCGATGAAGGCCGTCAGCTGGGACTTGGACAGGGCTCCCACCTTGGTGGCCTCGACCTCGCCGTTCTTGAACAGCATCAGGGTCGGGATGCCGCGGATGCCGAACTTCGGCGGCGTGGCCGGGTTCTCGTCGATATTGAGCTTGGCAACCTTCAGGCGGCCCTCGTACTCATCGGCGATCTCGTCCAGGATCGGCGCGATCATCTTGCAGGGGCCACACCATTCGGCCCAGTAATCGACCAGGACGGGCGTATCGGACTTGAGTACGTCCGTATCGAAGCTGTCGTCCGTCAGGTACACCATCTTATCGCTCACTCGTCTCGCCTCCGCTAGAATTCGTGTATGCGAAACCCGCCCCGATAATTGATATAGTGTTAGCGGGACAGAAAACGCCGGTCCACGATCGGCCGGCGTGTCTTTTCATGCATTTGATCCCATACGGGCCAGTTTTTCAAGTCCGGGGGATTGCCACGATGACAAGGATTCCATGGGCGACACGCACCTCAGTGACATCACCTTCCGGAGCCTCGACCTGCCGGCCACGGTCATGCAAGGCGTTGAAGAGGCGGGCTTTACCCTCTGCACCCCCATCCAGGCGGGCACCCTGCCGGTAGCCCTCAGGGGCCATGACGTGGCCGGCCAGGCGCAGACCGGCACCGGCAAGACAGCCGCCTTCCTGGTCGCCATCTTCACCCGCCTGCTGCGCCATCCGGGCACCGCCGAGCGGCGCGCCAACCAGCCACGCGCCCTGGTACTGGCGCCCACCCGCGAGCTCGCCATCCAGATCCACAAGGACGCCGAGACGCTGGGCCGGCACACCGGGCTGAAACTCGGCCTGGTCTACGGTGGCGTGGATTACGAGAAACAGCGCAAGCAGCTCGAGGACGGCATCGACGTGCTGATCGGCACGCCCGGCCGCATCATCGACTACTTCAAACAGCACGTGTTCGACCTCAAGGCCGTGCAGGTAATGGTGCTCGACGAGGCCGACCGCATGTTCGACCTCGGCTTCATCAAGGACATCCGCTTCCTGCTGCGCCGCCTGCCCCCGCCGGATCAGCGCCTCGCCATGCTGTTCTCCGCCACGCTCTCCTACCGCGTGATGGAGCTGGCCTACGAGCACATGAACAACCCGGAGCTGGTCAAGATCGAGGCAGAGCAGGTCACCGCCGAGCGAGTCCGCCAGGAGGTGTACTACCCGGGTAACGAGCAGAAGGTCCCGTTGCTCATCGGCCTGCTGAGGAAGTATCGTCCCGAGCGCAGCATCATCTTCGTCAACACCAAGCGCGTGGCCGAGAACGTGCTCGCCTGGCTGAAGGGCAACGATTTCAAGGCCGTACTGCTCTCGGGCGACGTGCCGCAGACGAAGCGCCAGCGGCTGCTGGCGGATTTCGGCGAGGGGACCTACGACATCCTCATCGCCACCGACGTCGCGGCCCGCGGCCTCCACATCCCGGACGTGACCCACGTCTTCAACTACGACCTGCCCCAGTCGGCCGAGGATTACGTGCACCGCATCGGCCGCACCGCGCGCGCCGGCGCCGAGGGAGACGCGGTCAGTTTCGCCTGCGAAGACTATGCCTTCCACCTGCCGGAGATCGAGGAGTACATCGACCAGAAGATCCCCATGGCCATGGTCGAATCGGAGCTGCTTGCCGAGCCGTGCCCCCCGGCGAAGATCGAGCGCCATGGCCGCGGCGGCAAGGCCCCGGGTGGCGGCCGCCGGAGCGGCGGTCGCGACAATGGCGGCAGGCCGTCTGGCGGTGCCGCCCGACGGCGGCGTCGACCCAACGCGGGCTAGTACCGTGGCGGCGCCGGTGAGCGACATCGCCAGCGTCATCCAGCTGGCCGTGGCCCCGGTCTTCCTGCTGGCCGGCATCGGCGCCTTCATCAACGCCTTCTCCGGTCGGCTCGCCCGTATTGTCGACCGCAGCCGCCGGCTGGAAGAGCGCCGCGTGTCGGCCAGCGAGACCGCGCGCCTGACCGCACAGCACGAACTGGCGCTGCTGGGTCGGCGCGCACGCTGGATCTACCTGGGTATCACCCTGGGCGTCACCTCGGCGCTCACCATCTGCCTGCTCATCATCGTCGCGTTCGTCGAGCACTTCTTTCAGCTCAATCTCGCCACCGCCATTGGCATCCTCTTCGTGCTGGCCATGCTCGCACTGGTCGGCGCCCTGCTCGCGTTTCTGCGCGAGGTCTTCCTCGCCATCCACGCCCTCGCGATCGGCGGCGACTAGGTTACCGACAATTTGCAGAACTGCCCAATTCTAGCTTAGGCTTTTAGATTGTTGACGCCCTTGATCCTTTGCCCGAAAGGCGCTTGTCTTGCATACCTACTGCTATGGTCGACTGGCTTTGCGGGCCAAAATGATGGGAGATTACAATGGATCAGCAATCAATCGCCGGGGAGTCGCGAGAGCAGGCCTCCGGCGGGATGAAACTCATCACCGACCTGCTGAACCGCGCCGACATACGCGTGAACGGGACCCGCCCCTGGGATATCCGGGTCCATAACCCACGCATGGCACAGCGCACCGTGACCCAGGCTAATCTTGGTCTGGGCGAGGCCTATATGGACGGCGACTGGGACTGCGATGCACTTGACCAGTTCTTCGACCGCATCCTGCGCACCAGACTGGACCGGGCCGTTTCCCCCTTGCGCCTGGTGTTTCACGCCTTGCGCTTCCGCCTGCTGAACCTGCAGACGAGCAAGCGCGCCTTCCAGGTGGGCGAACAGCACTACGACATCGGCAACGACCTCTACCGCGCCATGCTCGATGAGCGCCTGACCTACACCTGCGGCTACTGGGAACAGGCCACCACGCTGGAAGAGGCCCAGGAGGCCAAGCTGGACCTCATCTGCCGCAAGCTCGACCTGCAGCCGGGGCAGCGGGTGCTCGACATCGGCTGCGGCTGGGGGAGCTTCGCGAAGTTCGCCGCCGAACGCTACGGCGTACAGGTAGTCGGCATCACCATCTCCCGCGAACAGGCGACGCTGGCCCGGGAGCTGTGCGCGGGTCTGCCGGTGGAGATCCGCGTACAGGACTACCGCGACGTGCGCGAGCGCTTCGACCACCTGGTGAGCGTGGGCATGTTCGAGCACGTGGGACGCAAGAACTTTCGGGAATACATGGAGGTGGCGGCCCGCTGCCTGCGGGGCGACGGCCTGTTTCTGCTGCACACCATCGGCAAGAACCTCACCCGCTCGACGCCCGACCCGTGGATCGACAAGTACATCTTCCCGAACGGGGACCTGCCCTCGCTGACACAGATCTCGCAGAGCGTGGAAGACGTGTTCGTGATCGAGGACGTGCACAGCTTCGGGCCCGATTACGACCGCACCCTGATGGCCTGGCACGAGAATTTCGAGGCGGCCTGGCCCACCCTCAGGGACAGCTACGGCGAACGATTCTACCGCATGTGGAAGTACTACCTGTTGAGCTGCGCCGGCGCCTTCCGCTCCCGCGGGATCCAGCTGTGGCAGTTCGTACTCTCCCGCGAGGGAGTCCGGGGCGGCTACCGGCGGCCCGCCTGAGCGCGGCCTCAGCAGGGCCTCACGCCGGCGTCACGGCCCGGCGCTTTCGCCCGGTCGCCATCAAGGATCACTTCCGGGGCGGGTACTGATCCAGCACGCGCTTCACCACGTCGGCAACCACCCGGTCGCGCTCCTCGCTCGAAGGCGTGTCCTCCACGGAGCGCACGCCCGTGCCCCGCCAGACCAGTTCTCCCGAGGCCGGGGAGAGGAAGTCGATCAGCAGCGAGCCCTCGTCGTATTCCCGCGACCCGTAGGGATAATCCATGGCAACACCCACACCGGCCCGGCGCCACCAGTAACCGGTGCCGAGCGCCACGCTCGAGCGCGATGTCTCGATGCGCCCCTGCACCAGGGCGTGGTAGCGCACCAGCAGATCGGCCTCGGCCGCGGGCACGAAACGGTAGCCGCGCGCCGTGAGTTCGGTCTCGATGGCCCGCTGGATGCGGGCATGCAACAGGGGATCGTCCAGGCGCGGATCACCCGTCTCGACATGGCGCGGCTCCGACCAGGCGAAGGCCTGGTAGCTCGCAAAGTCAGCCGTCTTCTCGTAATCCTGCGTGACACGCACACTGGAGCAACCGGCCATCAGCAGGGCCAGGGACAGTAACAGCAGTAAACGGGGCATGTGACACCTCCTGGGGAGTCGTGACCGTGCAGATACGGCCCATGCTACTCCCGCGGCAGCACGCCCCGCCAGCCCGTATCTGCGCAGCTGTGACGCAGATCAGCCGGGACTTCATTCCTGCGCCGCGAGCGGGTAGGCTCCTGGGGTTCGCACACCGTCCGGAGTAATGAGTATGGTCAGGATCGTACACACCATGATCCGCGTGCTGGACCTGGATCGGTCCGCCGCCTTCTACCGCACCGCACTGGGACTGGAACTCAGGCGCAAGCTGGAATTCGACGACTTCAGTCTTGCCTACCTCGGCAACGACGAGAGCGAGGTCGAGCTGGAACTCACCCTCAACCACGGCCGCACCGAACCCTATACCCACGGCAGCGGCTACGGTCACATCGCGGTCACCGTGGACGACATCGAGACCACGCATGCGCGCATCCGGGACGCGGGTTTCGCGGCGGGCGACATCGTGGAACTGAAGAACGGCGGCACGCTGGTGGGCCGGTTCTTCTTCATGAATGACCCCGACGGCTACGAGATCGAGGTCATCCAGCGTCACGGCGACTACCGCTGAGCGCGGGCGTCAACGGCGAGCAGCGGGGCTGCAATCACGAGCCCGACACCACCGGGCGGGGAAAAACCTCCCCCGGGTGCAAAAGCGGAATCCAACGCGCCCAGCGACAGCGCGCGGTGATCGGCGTCCGGAAGGCAAAAGGCCCACCGCATGCGGTGGGCCTTTTGGCTGCGCGTCCCTGCGCACGATACCGAAAGCCCGGCAATCAGGTGTGCTGGGCGCCGTGGTAGAGATTCACCACGTGGCGCGCCTCGGCAAAGAACAGCCAGCGCTCGGCGATGATGCCGAGGAAGGCCGAGACCGTGGCCCACAGGGCCATGCCCGGGCCGGCCTGGCCGGCCAGCACCAGCGCGAGCAGCAGGATCGGCAGGCCGAAGCCCAGGGCGAAGACCAGGGTCTTGAGCGCGGTGACGACGCTGTGATCCGGCTCGTAGCCGAATTCCTCGGTGAGGAAGGTGCCGGCGGTATGCCCGGTATCCAGCAGGCGCACGGCGGCGCGGGTGAAGCCGGTGGCGGTGTTGATGGTCGGCCCGGTGACCTTGGCCACCCAGAAGTAGTACACGGCCTTGGCCAGCGCGGCGATGGCCAGCAGGGTGACGGTCAGGCCGGTCACACCCATGACGTCGGCGCCGTCCTGGTAGGACAGGGCGGAGACCATCAGGAGCCCGCCCAGGGCCAGACCCATGAAGATGTAGTTGGCCGGGGTGAGCGCGGTGTTCCACTGGCGGATGGTCTTGAGGCACCCGTAGATCATGCCGGTGCTGAAGATGGTGATCACGGCGAGGATGGCGCCGAGAATCCCCATCGCCTTGAAGAAGCCGTTGATTTCCGCGCCCTGCAGGAACACACCCAGCAGGTACAGCAGCGCGAACGGGTAGAACAGCACGGCGAACACGCCCTCGCGCGAAAGCCAGGAGGTCTTGAAGCGGAAGAAGGCGCGCCAGGCGTTCTTCGGATTGGCCAGGTGGAAGGTGGAGGACATGAGACCCACCGCCACCAGCACGAGGCCGATGATGCCGGCCCAGAGGACGGTCTCCTGGGTCATGTCCACCAGGCCGAACACGTGCAGGATGGCCAGCAGCGTGAACAGCCCGAAGCCGGCACCAGAGGTGACGGTGAAGAAGATGACGGAAAATGCTGGATGCATGGTTGCTTCCCTCTAGATTCGTTTACTGCCTGCCTTAACGGGCAATCGCTTTATTGACCCACTGCTTCACCGAGCTGATGAGGTCGGTCTTGCGCACGTCGTCGGTCGGGATCGGCGTGGTGAGGCGCGGCGGTAGGTAGCGGTTGGTGGGGTTGTAACCCAGCTCGGGCATGAGCTGCATGCCGGCGCGCTCGCGCACCAGCTTGCTGACCTCGGAGTTCGGGTCGTCGAAATCGCCAAAGTAGCGGGCATGCGCCGGGCAGGTGATGACACAGGCCGGCTGACGATCGATCTCTTCGAGCTCCTCGTCGTAGATGCGGTCGATGCACAGCGTGCACTTCTTCATGGTGCCGCTCTCGCGGTCCAGTTCGCGCGCGCCGTAGGGGCAGGCCCAGGAGCAGTAGTTGCAGCCCATGCACTTGGTCTGGTCGACCAGCACCACGCCATCTTCCGCACGCTTGTAGGAGGCGCCGGTGGGACAGACGGTGACGCAGTCCGCGTCCTCGCAGTGCATGCAGGACATGGGGAAATTGATGGTCTTGTTGTTCGGGTAGTCGCCGATCTCGTAGTGACGGATGCGGTTGAACCACACGCCCGAGGGATTCTCGCCGTAGGGGCGATAGTCGGTCAGCGGGCCGGTGGTACCCGAGGTGTTCCACTGCTTGCAGGCGGTGGCGCAGGCGTGGCAACCCACGCAGGTATCGATGTCGATTACAAGTCCGAGTCTCATCGGTCTTCTCCGTAATGCTTTGTTCGGATGCCCAGGGCGGCCCCTGCCGGGGCCGCAACTCCTCGATGCATTAGTCCTTGCGCCACTTCTCGCCGCGCGTGAGGACGTCCTTCATGTCGCGCACCAGGCGCACCGGTTCGTGCGCGTGGTAGCGCAGCACGTCCGGCGACTCCTTCATGCCGGGCAGCGGCTTGATGGTGTCGAAGGTCGGCCAGGAGCCTTCCTCGCCCGGGGCGGCCGGCGTGATCTTCACGCGCAGGTCGTACCAGGCGGCCTGGCCGGTGACCGGGTCGGAGTTGGTGACGTTGTCGTTGGCGTCGCCCTTCTTCGGCAGCAGCTCGCTGATGAGGTGGTTCATCAGGAAGCCCTTGGTGGACTCGTTGGCGCCCTTCTTCAGGCCCCAGGCACCGGACTGCTTGCCGATGGCGTTCCAGGTCCACACCGTGTTGGGCTCCACGCCCTCCATGAGCTTCACCTGCACGCGGATCTTGCCGTTGTGCGACTCGACCCACACCCAGGACTTGTCGGCAATGCCCATCTCGGCGGCCTGCTGACGGTTCATGTACAGGAAGTTCTGCGACATGATCTGGCGCAGCCAGACGTTCTGCGAATCCCAGGAGTGGTACATGAACATCGGACGCTGGTTGACCGCGTGGAACGGGTACTCGTCCTCGTTGATGCGCGACTGCTCGAGCGGCTTGTACTGCTCCGGCAGCGGGGTGAAGTAGTCGCGCAGGCGCTGCTTGTGATGCTCCTGTGTCGGCATCGGGCCGTCGTACAGGCCCATGCCGGCGAGACGGAACTTCTGCAGGGTCTCGGAGTAGAGCTCCATGATGATCGGATCGGTGGAGCCCACCCAGCCGGCGTGCTTGGCCAGTTCGAGGTAGTCCTTGTTCGCGAAGCGGTAGTAGCGCGTGTTCTCCGGCAGGTGATAGGCGAAGAAGGCCTGGTTCTCCTGGTAGCGCTCCCATTGCTTGGGATTCGGCTTGCCGCGCAGGTGCACCTCGTTGCCGTTCTCGTCCAGACGCCAGCCCGAGAGGAAGCCGATGCCCGGCTCCTTCTCGAAGTTGACGATGAAGTCCTTGTAGTCGGCAAACTTGCGCGAGCCGTCTTCCCTGGTGAAGGCCGGGAACTTCAGGCGCGAGGCCAGTTCCACCAGTACCTCCTGCCACGGACGCACGTCGCCCTCGGGCTTGAGGATGGGCTGACGGATGGAGTCGGCCGCGGTATCCGGTTCGGAGATCGGACGGTCCAGCATGGAGATGGTGTCGTAACGCTCCAGGTAGGTGGTGTCCGGGATCACCAGGTCGGCGAAATTGACCATCTCGGAGTGGAATGCGTCGGCCACCACCAGGAACGGGATCTTGTACTCGCCGCTCTCGTCCTTGGCGCGCAGCATGTCCTGGATCTCCTTGGTGTTCATGGTGGAGTTCCAGGACATGTTCGCCATGAAGAAGATCAGGGTATCGATCGGGTAGGGATCGCCTTTCACGGCATTGGTGATGACCATGTGCATCAGGCCGTGGTTGGCCATCGGCGCATCCCAGCTATAGGCCTTGTCGATGCGCAGCGGGTTGCCGTCGGCATCGATGACCAGGTCTTCCGGCGCCTTGGGGAAACCGAGCGGCGGCGACTTCAGCGGGGTATTGGGCGACATCTCCTTCGCGGGCTTGATGGCCGGCGGGATATGCTTCGGGTACGGCGGCTTGGCCAGGTGACCGCCGGGCACGTCCACCGAGCCCAGCAGGATCTGCACCATGTGAATGGCGCGGCAGGCCTGGAAGCCGTTGGAGTGCGCCGAGATGCCGCGCATCGCGTGCATGGAGACCGGGCGGCCGACGAACTTGTCGTGCTTGCGGCCGTGCACGTCGGTCCACTCGACGTCGACGGTGATGGTCTCCTTGAAGGCGACGTGGGCCATCTCCAGCGCCAGGCGCTCGATGGTCTCGGCCGGCACGCCGGTGACCTTGGACGCGTTCTCCGGCGAGTACTGCTCGTCGAGGTACTTCTCGGCCATGATGGTCATGGCCGTCTTCACCGGGGTGCCGTCCGGGGCGGTGTACTCGCCGAACAGGGCCGGCTTGATCTCCGGCTGGGTGGCGTCGACGGCGGCGTCCTTGTCCATGTCCCAGGCCATCGGCTTGCCGTTCTCGTCGCGGTAGAACAGGCCGTCGCCCTTCTGGCCGGGGGTGTTGACCACCAGCCACGGGGAGTTGGTGTAGCGGATCAGGAACTCCCAGTCGAACTGGTCGTTCTTCAGGAGCACGTGCACGAAGGACAGCGCGAGCATGGCGTCGGTACCCGGACGCACGCCGACCCACTCGTCGGCGATGGCCTGGTAGCCGGTGCGCACCGGGTTCACGCCCACGAACTTGGCGCCGCGGCGCTTGAGTTTCTCCAGGCCGATCTTGATCGGGTTGGAGGCATGGTCTTCGGCCACGCCCCACATCATGAAGTACTTGGTGCGGTCCCAGTCCGGATCGCCGAACTCCCAGAAGGCGTGGCCCATGGTGTAGAGGCCGCCGGCGGCCATGTTCACCGAGCAGAAGCCGCCGTGGGCGGCCCAGTTGATGGTCCCGAACTGCGTGGCCCACATGCCGGTGAGCGCCTGCATCTGGTCGCGACCGGTGAAGAAGGCCAGCTTCTTGGGGTCGGTGGCGCGGATGTGCTCCAGGCGCTTGGTGAGGGTGTCCAGGGCCTCATCCCAGGAGATCGGCTCGAACTCGCCGGCGCCGCGTTCGGTGCCCGGCTTGCGGCGCATCGGCCCGGGCAACTTGGCCGGGGACTGCTGCTTCATGATGCCCGAGTTGCCCTTGGCGCAGAGCACGCCCTTGTTGATCGGGTGGTTGCGGTTGCCCTGGATGAAGCGGACCTTGTTGTCCTCCACCGTCACCTTGATGCCACAGCGGCAGGCACACATGTAACAGGTGGAATAGTGGATTTCCTGTTTCTTGTGATTCTCGAACTCGGGTAATGCGCTCATACAAGCACCTCGGTTGTCTTGTTCGTTCGGCGTACCAGCGCAGGGCACGCAAAATTCCGCAGTCAAGTCTGAGGGCCCGACCGCGCAATGACAAAGCAGTGTTTTTTATTTGGTGATAAGACAGATCTATCAAGACTAAAAATCTTTAATGACTGCCGGGCACCCGGGAAGCCATTCTTTATAGACCATCATTGCCCCGGCGCTAAGCCATTGCTTCCATGGGGTCTTCATTGCACCCCCCGGACACTGGGTTATACTCGCGGCCTGATTCCCGGCAGATCCCCGCTATCCAGGCATGCCCCAGACGCTCACAGACCAGTTCGGCCGCCGCATCGAGTACGTTCGCCTCTCGGTGACGGACCAGTGCGACCTGCGCTGCTTCTACTGCATGCCGAAGGGCTTTCGCGACTTCGAGGAGCCGACACACTGGCTCAGCTTCGACGAGATCGAGCGCGTGATCCGCGCCTTCGCCGAGCTGGGTGTCGAGCGCGTGCGCCTCACCGGCGGCGAACCGCTGGTGCGCAAGGACCTGCCGCAGCTCGCCGCCCGCCTGGCCGCCCTGCCCGGCATCGAAGACCTCTCGCTCTCCTCCAATGCCACGCGCATGGGCAAACACGCCAAGGCACTCAAGGACGCGGGCGTCACCCGCATCAATGTCAGCCTCGACACGCTGCAACCCGAGCGCTTCCGGCAGATCACCGGCGGCAAGCTCGAAAAGGTGCTGGCCGGGCTGATGGCCGCGAAGGCCGCGGGTTTTCACCCCATCAAGATCAACATGGTGGTAATGAAGGGGGTGAACGACGACGAGGTCGAGGACATGGTCGCGTTCTGCATCGAGCACGACTTCACCCTGCGGTTCATCGAGACCATGCCGGTGGGCGACACCGGCCGCGAGGCCAGCGCGCAGTACGTCGACCTGCAGGACGTCAAGGCGCGGCTGGCCGAGCGCTTCGAGCTCATCCCCGGCGTGATGCCGGGCGGCGGACCCGCGCGCTACGTGCGAGTCGCCGGCACCGACCTGCGCATCGGCTTCATCACCCCCATCTCCCAGCACTTCTGCGAGACCTGCAACCGCGTGCGCCTGTCGGTGGACGGCACGCTGTACATGTGCCTTGGCCAGGAGCACCGCTTCGAGCTGCGCCCGCTGCTGCGCGCGGGGATCGACGATGACGGCCTGCGCGAGGCGATCGCCAGGGCCATCGACCTCAAACCCGAACGCCACGAGTTCCGCGAGAAGCCGGGGCAGGTCATCCGTTTCATGTCCATGACCGGCGGCTGAAACCGCCCCATCTTTCGCCCTCGCGATCCGCACGCCGTTCCCCCGGCACTCCATCAGCGCCCGCTAATGTGTCGTTTTCCCATGGCACTGGCGGGGAAAATCATTAGAATCGATGAACATGTGCGGAAGGGATGCAGTACCGCACGGCAGGCCCCACACACAGGCCGGGTGATTGTAGCGACATGTACGTGCACAAATTACTGGACGAGGCGCTTGGTACCTCGTCCATGGACATCATACGGGCACTGGTCAACGCCTTGCCGGTACCGATCCTGTTTCTGGACGGGGACCACAAGGCGCTGGGCTTCAACCCCGCCTTCCGCCAGTCCTTCCACGGCACCGTCAGCATGCCAGCCCCCGGCATGCCCTGCGAGCACATGCCGGCTGCCCTCGAACAGGCCTGTCGTCACGCCCGGCGTCACATGACGGCCACCGGCAGCACCCGCTACGAACACGACCTCGACATCGGCACCCGGCAATACCGCGCCGTCTTCAACGCCGCCTGCATCGACCAGCATCCGGAACCGCTGCCGATCGTCATCGTCTCCCTGCACACCCCGGCAACGGCGCCCCCCACACGGAACCCCCATATCCGCCGCCAGGCCGCCGATGACGTCCAGCTCTCGCGTCACGATGCCCTCACGGGGCTGTTCAACCGCCATGCCATGCAGGAGATCGTCGAGAAGACCCTCGGCACCGCGCGGCGCAACCGCGAACCCCTCTCGGTACTGCTGTTCGACCTCGACCGCTTCAAGCTGATCAACGACAACTATGGCAACGCCATCGGGGATGCGGTCCTGACCGCCGCGGTGGACGCGAGCGTGGCCGCCCTGCGCGACACCGACTGGATCGGGCGCTGGGGCGGCGAAGAATTCCTGTGCGTCCTGCCCGGTACCGACCCGCAGGCCGCGACCCATGTCGCCGAACACCTGCGTCGACGTGTGGAGGAGCTGCGCCTGGACATCCACGGGCACGAGCTCAAGACCACGGTCAGCATCGGCATCGCCAACTACCCCTGCGAGGCCGACAGCGTCGACCAGCTGCTCGCGGCCGCCGACTCGGCACTGTTCGAGGCCAAGCGCGGCGGCCGCAACCGCGTGGCCACGAGCGGGCGCGAGATCCCGCGGATCTTCTCCATCGCCGGCGAACTGGAATCGGCCCTGATGCAGGACCGGCTCGTGCCCGCCTACCAGCCCATCGTCGATCTCAACACGGGGCGTGTCGTGGCCGACGAGGCCCTCGCCCGCATCCGCCAGGCGGATGGCTCGCTGCTGGCGGCCGGACACTTCATCGAGGCGGCCAACCACCTGCAGCTCACGCACAAGATCGATCACCTGATCGCGACACGCAGCATCCGGCGCTGCATGTCCATGGTGCAGCCCAGCCACGGCAACATGTCGCACTTCCTCAACACCTCGGCCGACCTGCTGCGCCACCCCGAACTGGTGGACGACATCCTGCGCGTGGCCCGCGAGGCCTGCGCGTCCTGCTTCGACCCGAACGACACGGGGCCGAAGCCGCTGGTGATCGAGATCACCGAACGCGAGTTCCTGGGCAACGTGAAGGATGCGCGCGAGATCCTCGCCCCACTCATCGAGTTCGGTCTGCGCATCGCCATCGACGACTTCGGTTCCGGCTACTCCTCCTTCGAGTACCTGGTCGACCTGCCGGTCTCCTTCCTCAAGATCGAGGGGACCCTGGTGCGGCGCGCGCGCGAGGACATGCGCACCCGCGCGATCCTGCGCGGTATCCGCGACATCGCCAAGGAACTCGACCTGATCACCATCGCCGAATTCATCGAGGACGAGGCCACCGCCTCGATGCTGCGTGATATCGGTATCGACTGGGGCCAGGGCTACCACTTCGGCCGCCCCGAGGCGGAGTAGCGCCACCGGCCGGCATCAGAAGGCCTGCTTCGTTCCCACGTAGATCTCGTAGTCCTCCTGGTCGCGCCCCCAGGCGATATCCACCCGCAGGTCGGTACGCACCAGCGCACGGATCTTCCAGCGCAGGCCCAGCCCGCCCCCGACCTCCAGCTCCGTGAGATCCACCGCGTCCGTGTCGTAGACATTGCCGATGTCGGCAAACAGGGCGCCGCGCAGGCTGCGGTAACCGAGTATCGGTTTCAGGTACTCCAGATTCACCAGCGCCAGCACGTCGCCCCGCAGGTCGGGCTGCCGCTCGTAGCCCCGCAGGGTCTTCGAGCTGCCGATGCTGTACGCATGCACCTCATCGTCGTAGCCGCGCCCGTATCCCAGGCGCACCTGGGTATTGAGGTTGTCGTTGCCCCAGAACACCGGGTGGCTGTAACCACGATGGAACAGGTCCAGGCGCTGATAGCCGTCGTCACTGCCGAACTCGTGAGAGGACACGGCAAAGGTCCAGCCGTACTCATACCCCTCGCGATGCCACGGATGCTCGTAAACGGCGTGGTACGCCGCCCCCAGCCAGGTCTCGACGATCTTGCGGTCGATCACCAGCCCCTCGACGCCCTGCTGGTACTCGTAGTTATCCTTGAAGATGTCGTTGCCCACGCTACCCCGCCAGCCGCGGCTCGGCCCGCTGCGCGTCAACCAGCGCGACGCGGTCCAGCCGAAGCTGTCACGCTGCAGGTCATACACGCCGTCACCCAGCACCGCATCTTCGATCAGCGGCGTCGAATCCGTGCGGCGCAGGAACAGGGACAGGCCGAGGTCGGTGCGCGGGATGCGCGGGATGTCGTAGGCGAATTCCCGCTTCACCTCCTTGTTGCCATCATCCCGTTCGGTGGTCTCGTGCAGCAGCTCGAGACGCTGGTTGTAGCCGAGAAAGTTCTCCCATGTCAGTTCGAAACCATAGGCATAGTCACCGTCGGCATCCTGATCAAATTTCGGGAGTGGCAGGACGTACCACTTTTCCGAGACGTCGAAGACCACGATCTGGTCGCCCTCCCCTGGCGCCTCCCCCAGTGGTTCGACGCGGGCACGCACGCGCTTGAAGAGGCCGAGGTTCATGATGGCCTGGCGCGACTCCTCGATGCGCTCGCGACTCACCGGGTCGCCCGGCGCCACGGTCAGCTCCTGGCGCAGCACGACCTCCTTCGTGGTGTCGTTGCCCTCGAAGCGGATCTCGGCGATGACCCCACTCGCCTCCGCCGCCACCTGGTTGTCGTCGGCCCACGCGGGAGGGGGCAACAACAGGCAGAGGAGGCACCATGACCACCCGCACAGCGGCCAGCCCCTCGGCATGAGGGCCTACCGGATCCAGATGGTCTTGGCGTTGACGAACTCGTGCATGCCGTGGCGCGACAGCTCACGCCCATAGCCCGAGGCCTTCACCCCGCCGAAGGGCAGGCGCGGATCGCTCTTCACCAGGCCGTTGACGAAGGCGCAGCCGCACTCGAGTCGGCGTGCAACCCGTTCGCCGCGCGCGGCATCGCGCGTCCACACACTGCCACCCAGGCCGAAGCGCGAATCATTGGCCAGGCGCACGGCATCCTCCTCGTCGCGCGCCCGCATCACGATGGCGACCGGCCCGAATAGCTCCTCGCCGTAGGCGGGCATGCCCGGGGCCACGTGATCGAGGATGGAGGGCTGGTAGAACGAACCCTCCCCCGCCAGCGGCCCGCAGCCGGTCACCGCCACCGCACCGGCCGCGATCGACTCGGTCACCTGCTCAT
>DSDH01000077.1 GCA_011055475.1 Phycisphaerales bacterium
CGATCCAGGTCGTCGTAGCTGTACTCATTATACGGATCGCCGCTGCGATGGTCAAACGTCTTACGATAGATATTATTCTCATCCTCCACATAGCTGTAGCCGAACTGCACCACGCCCGCCCCGGCGTCGATCCCCGTCACCCGCCCCAGGTTGTCGTAGCTGTACACCGTCGCCATGGCCGGCACCGGATACTCTCGCCGCGCGGCCCGCGAGCCGACATAGGCGTAATCGACCAGCGTCGCGGCCCCGCGGACGAGCGTCGCAATCTGGCCGCCGGCCGTATTCGTGCGGCCGATGACCGTGCCGCCGGGATACGTCGTGGACGTGACAAACCCCGCCTGGTCGTAAGTATAGTCCATCGTGCGACTTGCGCCGCCAAACAACGCCTGCCCAAACTCCGAAACCCCCCCAGGTTAACCCAGGCTCGTCTCGGACCGATATCGTCTTGGCTGTTTCAAACGGTCGTTTGCCGCCGGGTCTGGCGTTCCGAGTCGCATCTCGATAGTCCGCGGCACATCCTGCCTGGCCGGCCCAAGAAGCAAGCATAAGACGCATTTTTTCCTGTCAACATCTCGGTGACCCGGACGCTTCGATGAAGGGGGCGTTCGGAAATGGGTACGCAATGGGCTCCGACGCAAGACGGGAGGCGTGTATGAAAATCGGCAGGCGAGGCAGGCGGGCCACGATCTGTTACGGTCCGTGGCTGGTGTTGGTGGGTATGTTTCTGGCCGGGCCGGGCAACGACGCCTGGGCCGGGGTGTCGCTCCGCGCGCGGCATCCGGATACGGGCCGCACGTGTCTGGATCGAACGATCATGGTCGGTTCGGACTTGACGTTCGTGGTGGGCTCCGACACGGACACGATCTGGAGCGGGGGGGTGTTCCTTCAGGGCGATAACCGTGGGCGCGGGTCGCTCTGGGGCAGAGACGCCGACCCCCTTGTCCGCGACTGGACCGACTCCCATCTGGAGGCGGCGGGCACCTATGCCCTGGTCCTCGATTGGCGGGACACCTGGCTGGCGGGGTATGATCTCTATACGACGGACTGTAACAGCCTCAAGCCGGGGGACTGGTTTGTTCTGGACTACCGGGCCGAGGATCTGGGGCCGTGCACGGTCGGATTCTATGACCATGCCATGAGCTGGAATCAGGCCGATCCCAACCGCTCGATCACGTTTCTTCACGTGCCCAGCCGCGATTTCGCCCAGGACGGGCGGGTCAACCTGCTCGACTTCGCGGCGCTGTCGGCGGATTGGGGGTGGCACAATGGCGGCGATCCAAACGCCACCAGAGCCACCGATGTCGATGCCGACGGCGACGTAGACGTCCAGGACCTGGTTCTGTTCTCCGACTTCTGGCTGTGGGGGACGCCGGGGTGGAAATCGCCCCTCGAGCCCGTGGCCGACCCGAACATCATCTATGGCATCGCGGATGCCGACGGGCTTGACGAGATCACGCTGGGCGTGGGCCAGACGGTCACCCTGTACGTGGACATGACAACGCTGGAAGAAGTTGTGCAGGTGTTCTCCGTAGAGGTGAGCATTTCCGATCCTAATCTGGGATGGATCGACAACCGTCCCTGGAACCCCAATGACCCCGATTCATCAACGGCTCGCATCCTCGCCGAGCCGCGATCCTCATCTTTCGATTATTTCGGTCCGGGTTATGCCCAGACGGAAGGAATCGTGTTCCTTGCAGTCAATCTCTACGATCCTATCTCCGACGGGCACATGGTAAGCTTCCAGTATACCGCCTCAAACCCCGGCTGCGTTCGGTTACGCTTGAGGAATGAAGTGTCCGGCCAGCGGGCCACGCTGAAGTCCTTGACGATACACCAGGTCGATCCCAATTCGCTGCAGACCAAAGCGGACAGGCCGGACGGGCTTCTTGGGTCGGCCTCTTTTTCGGCCATATTCGGGACGGCGGACAAGCCGGGTTGGCGGTCATGCAGCCACGAAGTGTGCATCCCATCTTTGGGCGCGGATGGTGTGCGGGATTTCGCTTTTGCGGGGTGTGCCGACCGGTGCATCGCGTCCGCCGATGGTCTTGTGTGTTCAGGGCCGGCCTTGTCTGGGCCGGCGCCGTTACGTGGAGGAATCGGTAATGACTACGAAGGCAACACTTATCTTGGCAGCGGTTGTATGCCTGACAGGCGGTGGCTCATGGGCCGATCGAGAACTGACCGAGGCTGAGGTTCTTTCTCTCTTGCGGGCTTTGACGGCGCGCCCGGCGCCGATGTGGATTTCACAGGGCACCATCACGGGCCGACAGTTGGAGTACACGGCCGAAGGGGGGCTTATCGCCGAGTCCGTTGAGACGGCCAGGGTCGATGGGGCGTGCTTCTGGCGGCAGAAGGTCATCGTCTCGCACAATGCCTCGGAGCCCTTGGGCAAGGAGGGTCCCCAACCCGGCCTGGACCGGGAAACGTTGCGGTTGAACAAAACGCGCATCTTCGCATGGGACGGTCGGCGTTTTACGCAGTATTTCCCGGGTGTTCACCATGCGATCATTCGGGAAGAGGGGCCGCCCCCCTCGCCGCGAAGGGGCGTGCTCACCGCGGGTCTCTTGCCGTGGGGAGAAGGCCGATGGGCCTTGAAAGCCCTTACCTCCGCGAATCCCAGGATGTGGGAGGTGAAGGAGGCGGATGGTCCCGCCGTTCGTCTGCAGTTTGATATCGCCCCCTCGCTTACGGCGGTACTGATGTTGGACCCCGGCCGAGCCCACGCGGTGCGGGAGTATGGCGTGTGGAAGGATGGCAAACGGGTTCTGAATCAGACGTGCCGGGATTTCGTGGGGGTAGCGGATCGGTGGGTTCCACGGGCGATCACCATTCAGCGGTACGATCTCGCGGCCGATCCGCCCATGCTAGTTTCTTATGAAGAATGGCGCATCACCTCGGTTGATACCACGCGGCCGGCTAAGGAACACATGCAGGCTGCGTTCGAGCCGGCGACTCTGGTCCGACACACCGTGGCCTCGGTGAATCAGACGCTATGGTACGACTATAATCCCCACGCTGATATGGAGCGGCTGCTGGCGGAGAAGCTGGCGCAGGTCCAGGCGGCCTCGGAAGGCCCCGTCGGTTGTGCGGCTTTGGCCGCCCGCCACGTGCTGGACGCCTATGATCGCACGGTGGAAGATCCGCTGCTGGCACGTTTGACACCGGCGGAGGACCGGGGAACGAACCTGCTGGCGCTGAAAGAGGCGATTGAGGCGTCCAGTCTCCATGCTCTGGCCGTCCGAACGGATGCGGAGAGTCTTCGCGGCGCGACCGGGTGTTCCGCGATCCTTCATCTTGCCGGCTCATCGCACTACGTGGTGCTGGAGGCGCTCGACGAGGACTGCGCCTGGGTCTTTGACCCCGCCGGCAGACACTTCTTCTATCGCCGCCCCTTGGACGAATTCGCCTGGCAATGGGGAGATGGCATCGCCCTGCTGGTCTCGGATCGACCGCTGGAGGACAAATGGCTGACCCAGGCGGTCTCCGATGCGATCGCTCACGGGATCGAGGGCTCGGAGGAAGGCGGATTCGGACATTTCGACTGTACGGATCTGGTCCAAGCCTTCGAAGTGATTCCATGCAGCGCCCCATACGGAGGCCCCGGCGGACTCTGTCAGGGCCGCTACTGGGAGTTTGATGAGGTGTGGGGCTGTCAGGAAAGCGCGGGGCCCAGCACGTGCAGTGGCTCCAGCGTTCCTCGGGGCTCCTACGCCCCGTGTATCAATGATCCGCAGGATTTCAGCACGTGTACCACGGGTGACATGTTCCTTCTTCGTCCGATCCGGGGATGCCTGACTTGGTGAGCCGTCGGGCGGCAAGCCCCGCTCAGATTGAGGATGCCACCCCTCCGGACCGTTCAATGGGCCAGGAAAGGCCGATACGCACTTGACAGAACGAGGTATTTGCCTATGATAGAAGCGTCGGGAACGATATAGGGGCCCGTGGCCTCGACGCAAGAGCGGGTTGGCGCATGAGAACAAGCCGGACGATTCGGGTCTTCAGGTTAATGACCGCCATTCAGTCCGGCGCCTGCTCGATCAACGATCTCGTCGCCGTGTCGGGCATGAGCCGACGCACCGTCTTCCGCGATCTCAAGGTGCTCCAGGACGTCGGTGTGCCGGTGGCGTATGATGCCCGGACCCGCACCTACTCGGTCGGAGACGAATTCTTCTTTCGGCCGGCGGCTATGAGTACCGAGGAGGCCGTGGCCGTGCTGTTGGCCCTGCGAAAGATGTGTCCCACGGCCAACCTGCCGTACAAGAACGCCATGCTGTCGGCCGCCGCGAAGATCGAGTGCACGCTGTCGCCGGCGGTTCGCCGTCACTGTGAAGCCGTGCTGCGTCGTGTCTCCGTTTTGCCGCATGGCCACGTGCCCCTGCTGGATGTGGTCTTCCTGCGGCTTCAAGAGGCCATCGTGGAGCGGCGTATCGTCTGCCTGAGGTACCGCGAGGCCGAGGATCGGGGGTGCATACGCGTCGAGCTTCGCCCGCTGCATCTGGTTTACGACGATCACAAGTGGCATGTCCTCGGCCGATCCGGCTGGGATCGGACCGTTCGGTCCTTCCGCCTGGACCGTATCGAGGCCGTCGATCCCCAGGGCAGGTTGTTCCTGCAGGAACAGGGATTCGCCGCGGATGAACATTTGGGGAATGCCTGGCGCATCCAACCGGAAGGTTTCCTGTACACCGTTCGTCTGCGGTTTGGCGCCGAGGTCGCCGAGGACGTCCGCGCCGTTCAGTGGCATCACACCCAGACGACCTCGCCGTGTGAGGATGGCTCGGTCATCATGGAGTTCCGTGTGGACGGCCTGAGTGAGATCCTGTGGTGGGTGTTGAGCTACGGAGACCAGGTGCAGGTCCTGGAGCCGGCGGTGCTGCGCGAGCGCGTGCGACGGATCGCGATGCGCACGGCCCGGGCGCATGACCGAACGCCCACCTGTGCGGGAAAGTGAGTCCGTGGACGTTCGAATGAACACGGCGACACACCGGTTGCGTGGGGGGCAAATCGCACCGGGCGAGCAGGGGGGGGACGGCCGCCGTGTCGGTTTCTCTCTGGTCGAGGTCCTGATCGTGATGGTCGTCTGCGTGCTTCTGCTTGCCCTTGTTGTTCCGGTCCTGCAATCCGCCAAAGAGCAGGCGCGAACGCTTGTCTGCAAGGGCCACGTCAGAACGTTCGGCACGGCGCTTGCGGCCTACGCTTACGATCACGAACACTTCCCCCACGGGCTGCTCCTGATGTCCGACTGCCATGGCCGCCCCCCCGACGGTTTTGCGGGCAACGCCGTTTATGATTGGCAGGGCTGGTGGTGGTTCGACTTCGCGGTTGATTATCTCAGCGTATCCAGAAACGAGGCCGCGAAACTGGTCCGATGTCCGTCGCACCGGCTGGCCGGTGGACGATTCTCGAAGGACTACCTCTGGGGCAATTATGGCATCAACCAGTCCGTGGCCCGCATGAGCATGGACGACCGGGCCCTGGGTTTCGTCGGCAGGCCTTTGCGACCGGAACAGGTCGAGCACGCCGATCTGACGCTGCTGTTGGTTGACAGTGGGTACGCGCTGATCTCCTGGCGGGCGGTGGCCGGTCCCGATGACTGCCTTTTTCACAACGCCAGACGAGCGGACGCTTACTACCTGCCCGGCCTGAGCACGAACAAGGACCGCACCTTCGGGCCGGACTACGAAAGAGACGCCCTCCTGGGGCGGCATCCCCACCGTACGGTGAACGCCGGATTCGTCGATGGCCACGTGGAGCGCCGCGGTGCGGACAGCCTGGGCATTAGCCCGACGGAGGATGGCGGCTACGTCAATCGTTACCCGTTATGGGTACCCCGGAAGGACCCGCAGGATTGAAGCCCCAAACCGCTGCGCGTTCTCGTACCTGGGTGGCATCGAGGTAATGAACCGTGACCACCGAGGTTCGCACGTACTCATCGAGCTGCGCCGGTTTCTCCCACATCTCCACCCGTTGGGGCAATCGGCTCTCGGGGTCCACGTAGCCGCGCCATTTCCGATCAATGGTCGCGCCACCCGAGGACGCGTCCTTCCAGAGGATCTCGAACGTCTGGACGCCGTCGAGTCCCGATGGTACGTTCGCCCCGTGCACCTCGTTCCACAAAGCGCTGTCGGGAACCTGAGCCGGGCTCTCCCACGGCATGAGGTATTCGGCGAGGCGCAGACTTTGGGCGAGAAACGCCGCCTCCGCCTCCCGCAGCGTGCTTCGCTCTCTGGAGCTGTGCTCCAGATCGATCGTCTCCCTTGCCTGATTCGCCAGGTCGACGATGTCCACGCGGGCGCCGACCTTGTGGGCCCACAGGTGGAGGTCCTTTGAGATCATCACCTCTTGCGTGGGCTCGGCCTGGCTGGCATCAAAGACGGCGAAATGCACGTTTCGCACGCCTTGAATGGCGCTGTAGAGTTCGTCCAGTCCCACCGCCCGAGCGGTGGGAATGCCGGTCATGATGAAATAGCCCACCAGCAGCAACGCCGCCGTTGCCCCCAGGGTCCTCAGCAGGGGCCCGACACGTAGACGGGGGCTGGGTCGGCGTCCGGGAGGCGCCGCCCGCTCAAAATCGCGTCGAGGCGCCGGCGCCTCCTCGCGATTGAGCACCGCGACATGAAGGGGCCGACGCCCGCCCGCTGGCCGGGCCGATGGTGCTTCGGCATCGGTGCCGACGTCCATCGGCACGGCGACAATGGCCACATCGGACTCCGGGCGATCCGCGATGTTCACAATCGTGTCGTGCAGGTCCTGCATCCGCTGCAGACAGACCGGGCACTCCCGCACGTGACCCGACAGGGCCGGTCGAAACCGCGCGTATTGATCTGTCTGTGAATCCACCCCGTAGGGAAGGCAATAATCGAAAAGGTCCTCGTATCTGACGTCCTCGCATGGGAACGTGGCGGTCGTCGCGTCCGATCGCGATGCCTTGATTTCATTGATCCTCGCCTCGCGACGGACGTACAGGAGTCGTCGGCACTTCGGGCAGATACAGAGGTGCCTGAGCATCTCCCGGGGCACGTCCGCGAAAGACATCTCGGCGACAATATGATCGATTGCCTCCTCGGCCTCCGCACAGAGGTGCGAGGCCGCATCGGCTTCCTCGGCAAACATGCGCGAGAGCCGATAGAGCTGCTTTTGCGACAGACCAAGGGCCCCAAGCGTCTCGACGTCCGAGGAGCACGCCCGGCAACGTTCGATATGGGCCGTGATGGGGGTCTGGACCCGAACGGCCAGGACCGGGTCGGCCTGCAGAGGCAGGTAGGGCTTGACCGTATGGCACGACACGTCCCGACCGATGTGCACCAGATGGGCCTGCAGGGTGGCCGCCAGCAGGCCGCTCGCGGCATGATCCCCCTCGTTCCCCCCGGTCGCCAGTTCCCGTTCGAGTCTCTCAATGTCGGCCCGACACGTCGGGCAGCCGGCGATATGGTCGCGGATGGAGCCGGGGACCTCTGCGGCGTGATACAGGTAGTCATAAAAATAGGGTCGGGCCTGCCGGCATCCGGCCTCATCGCCGTGCGTTATCATGGCTCGTCCTTCCTTTCCCCGATAAACTCGCGCACCCGTCGCAGACCGACGGAAATATAGTGACTGACCGTCCGGGGGCTGACGCCGAGCCGCTGGGCGGTCTGCCCCACGTCCAGGCCTTCCACGTGGCGCAGCACCACGGCCTGGGCATGGCAGGGCGGCAGCCTGCGTTCGATGATGCTCCGCAACTGGTCCATCTCATCGGCCGTAACCAGGGGGCGATCCGACGGCGTCAAGGCCTCCCCATTTGAGGCCGTCGTCGCCCGATACAAGAGCTCCTCACGACGGCGTGCGGTCCGTTTCAAGTCGATAAAATCGTTGAGCACCACTCTGTACAAATACCGACGACTGATCTGCTCGTACGGCGCACGGTCGGTGGCCAGACACAGAAACAGGTCCTGCAACAGGTCGTCGATGTCATGCTCATCGGCCCCTTGAGAACGCAGACTGACCCGCAGAAACGGTCCGTGCTCCACCAGGGTCCGCGCCGCGAACCGGAGTCGATCCGCCAAGTCGGATCTGATCGTCACCTTGTGGGACATCGCGGAACACTGTTCCTCAAACACCGCCGTCGGCCTCACGCCAACAGGCACTCTGTCGATTCAGCGCATCTATCATACACGATTTGCCCCGGTCGTATGCACCAAAATTATGGGCGGCATTCTGAGAATCTCCGGATGGGCAGGGCGTCCCGGCCCGACGCCTCGGGCCCGGCGGTTCCTGTCAGGCCACGGCCGCGCCGTCACCGTCCGCTCGGACGGGCAAGCGATCAGGCATACCCCTTGCGTTTCCGGCCCCCGTCGGCTAACCTGACGTCCTCGGCGGGGTGTAGCTCAGCTTGGCTAGAGCGCCTGCTTTGGGAGCAGGAGGTCGCTGGTTCGAATCCAGTCACCCCGATTCACGCGTCCTTAACCGCCCACGGGTGTGCGGAGGCCCGTCCGGAAGGTCCATGCCCGTCGTTTTGCAGGGGCCGGCGCGTCCCCAACCTGCCGCACGCCGGTTTCCGTCGTTGGCCGTTGACAGATCGGCTCCGTGGGCCCATAATCGGCCCATCGTACGGCCTTGGCCGCATCGCGAGCGACGAATCCGCAGGAAAGGATGCCCGATGAAACGCAGGGATACGCATCGCCAGGGATGGAAGGTCGCCCTGGTGCTGGCCATGGTGGCGGCGGCACTGGCCGGTTGCCAGAAGGCCGAGGAAGTCAAGGATTACGCACGGCCGTTACCGCCGGGGGAATTGGCCCTTCGTAAGATCACCGACCCCGACCAGATCCCGGAGATGACCATCGCCTGCATGGAGCTGGACCGCCTGCGCGAGGCCATCGACAACAGCCTCAGCTACCTGAGCAAGCCCAGCAGCCAACAGTTCTTCCCCTACGGTCAAATCACTCATGCCGACGCCGTCGCCAGCCTGGAGACGATGGGCACGCTGTTGGATCAGGGCTTCATCGGCCGTCGCCTCGAGAGCCGAATCCGCGAACTGTTCGACGTGTATATGTCGGTCGGGTGCGACGATGCCGGGACCGTGTTGTTCACCGGTTACTACACGCCGATCTTCGACGGCTCGATGAAGGAGACCGGCCGTTTTCGTTACCCGCTGTACAAAAAGCCCGACGACCTGGTCAAGAACGACCTGGGCGAGATCCTCGGCCAGGTTCAGCCGGATGGCACCTATCGTCCGTATCCGACGCGTTCGGAGCTGGAGAACTCCACGGCTCTCAAGGGGTTGGAGCTCGTGTGGCTGGCCGATCCGTTCGAGGTGTACATCGCCCACGTGCAGGGCTCGGCCAAGATTCGCCTGCCGGATGGGAAGTTGGTCACGGTGGCCTACGACGCCAACAACGGTCATGAGTACCGCAGCATCGCGAAGAAGCTCGTCGAGGACGGGAAAATCCCCGCCGATCGGTTGAGTCTTCAGGCCATGATCAATTACTTCCGCACGCGTCCGCACGAGGTGCCGCGGTACACGCAAGCCAACCCGCGGTTCGTGTTCTTCCGGATCGAAGAGGGCGACCCGCGCGGTAGTCTCAATGAACCGGTCATCGCGTATCGCACGATCGCCACGGACAAGGACGTGTATCCGCGGGCCTGCCTGGCGTTCCTGGATGCGCCGCTGCCGCGTCGGATCGCCGGGCATGTGGCCAATCGGCCATATACCGGATTCGTGCTGGACCAGGACACCGGCGGGGCCATCCGTGCGCCAGGTCGCTGCGATGTGTATATGGGCGTCGGCGATGAGGCGGGCGAGATGGCCGGCACGGTCTACACCGAGGGTTGGCTGTACTACCTGTTCCTGAAAAAGTAAGACCCGCCGCGACCCCGACCTGCGCCGATTGGTGACATGCAGCCCAGGTGCATCCGGGGGACATGCCGCTCGATTCCCCAGCCCCTTGTGAGGATGTCCTCCGTTGGGATCCGCGCACGATTTGATCTATCCGGCCGCATCGACTACAATGGTCATTCCGTGACGTGTCAACTCGGGACCTTTGTGGGAGGGTATCGTCGCATGTGTAGGACAAGGTCAATGCTCGCTGCCACGTGGATGGCCATGGGGGTCCTATCGCTCATCCCGCTCTGCTCGGCGGAGACCCTTTACGTAACATCCGGCGGGAATGATGCGTGGAGCGGGAGCTTACGCAGCCCGAATGTCGATGGCACGGACGGTCCCCTCGCGAGTGTGGCCACCGCGGTCGCCGCCGCCAGGCGACTGGACGAGAGCGTCCAGCGGCGCATCGTCCTCCTGGAGGGGGAGTACTTCCTCGATGCGGCGATTGTTCTGGACCATCGCGACAACGGTCTGACGATTGCCGCGGCGTCCAAGGGCCGGGCCACACTCTACGGTGGCCGGGTCGTGGACGGTTGGCGGCGGGAAGGACCGCTGTGGGTGGCGCCCGTACCCGATGTGGAGTCGGGCCGGTGGGATTTCCGTGCCCTGGTGGTCAACGGTCGGCTGGCGGATCGCGCGAGGTTTCCCGAGACCGGCACCCTGCAACACGAGAGCCGTTTCGATGTGCCGTGGATGAGCACCACCGGCGGCGGGTGGAAGCGTAAGCCTACCGAGGAGGAGCTGACCACGTTGAAGTTCCGTTCGGAAGATCTGCCGGCCGAGATTGAGGCGGCCAACGCCGAGATCACCGTCTATCACATGTGGGATGAGTCGCTCGTCGGGGTGGCCTCGATGGACCGCCAGAAGGGTCTGATCCGCTTTTCCAACCCGTCCGGCCATCCACCGGGGGCGTTCGGCGTGCACAAATACGTGGTCTGGAACACCCGCTGCGGTCTGACGCGGGAAGGGCAGTGGTACCTGGATCGTGCGGCCGGGCGGATTGTCTATCGGCCCCGGTCGGATGAGCGGATTGAGACGATCCGCGTCATCGCGCCGACGATGGAGAGCATCGTCCGGATCGAGGACGCCGAGGACATCACGCTCGAGGGCCTGCGATTGTCCGTGACGAATACGCCGTTGCGGGCCGGGGGGTTTGGCGCCGGGGCGTTCGATGGGGCCGTCCACGTCCGCAAGAGCCGCCGAGTCCGCCTTGAAAACCTGGAGGTGTTCAACGTGGCCGGCCAGGGCATCGCCACCGATGGGTCGGCGGTCACGATCCACGGCTGCCACGTGCACGACACGGGGGCCTGCGGGATCAAGGCCCCCAGCGGGCATATCGAGAACAACCGCGTCCACCACGTGGGGCGGATCTACCCCAGCGCGATCGCCATCTGGGGCGGCGGCCGGGGTGCGGTTATCGCCCACAACGATGTGCACGACACGCCCTACACGGCGATCAACTGTGGCGGGCGGGATCACCGCATAGAGCACAATCGCATCTGGCGGGCCATGCTCGAATTGCACGATGGCGGGGCGATCTACGTGTTCGCCGGCGAGAATACGGTCCTGCGGGGGAACATGGCGTTTGACATCCCGGACACGGGCGGCTACGGCTCCAGCGCATACTATCTGGATGAGCGGAGCACCGGCTGCCTGGTCGAGGGCAACCTGTCGTACGGCGTCGCCCGGCCAAGTCACAACCACATGGCCCACGGCAACACGATTCGCAACAACGTGTTCATCTACGACGGCGACATGCGGCTGACGTTCGCCCGATGTTCCGATTACACCTTCGAGGACAATGTGCTCCAGGCCTCCGGCTCGATCACCTTCAGCGGCGCCAACGTGCTTACGGTGATGCGGAATAACCTGCTGGACAGCGGCGTCGGCAAGGTCGTCGGACGCACGGTGGAGCAGTACGCCGAGACCGGGAACACCCCGTGGGACTTGGCGAGTGAGAACGTCGTGGGCCCCGCTCGGATCGAAGCCTATCGCGATGGCCGTGTGCGATACGAGTCTGGCTCACCGGCCCTGGAGCGGGACATCGGCCGCGTCGATGTGCACGCCGCCGGCGTGATGAACGCAGACCGCCCTCGGTAGGGCCGTGAACCTTGTCGAAAGGATGGATTATGCGTTGGCACAGAGCGGCTGTGATAGCAGTGGGTGTGTGGTTTGCGGTGACTGCGGTCCGGGCCGAGGCGCCGGGCCCGGGGGCACTGGGCGGCAACCGGTACCGGGTGATTGTTTCCACGGACATCGGCGGGGGCGATGAGGATGATATTCAATCCATGATCCATTACCTGCTGTACGCGGACCTGTTCGATACCGAGGGCCTGGTCAGCTCGCCGCCACAGCAGGGTCGCAAGGACGACATCCTCAAGGTGATCGACGCCTACGAAAAGGACTATCCCAATCTGCGGACCTGGTCGGATCGTTACCCGGCCCCCGAGTTCCTGCGCTCGATCAGCAAACAGGGAGCGACGGCTCCGGCTCCGGCCGCGGGTTACGATCGACCGACCGAGGGTTCGCGGTGGATCATCCGGTGTGCGCACAGGAAGGACCCCCGGCCCCTCCACGTTCTGGTCTGGGGGGCGATTACGGACGTGGCCCAGGCCCTGCACGATGACCCGGCCATCCGCGACAGGCTGCGCGTGTACTTCATCGCCTCGTGGAACCTCCGGCACGACCGTAACGCCTTTGCCTACATCGAGCAGCACCACAAAGATTTGTGGATGATCGTTTGCGATACCACGTTCCGCGGCTGGTACATGGGCGGTGAACGGGGCCCCGCCCTCGGCAACCGCACGTTCGTCGAGCAACACGTCAAGGGCCACGGGGCCCTGGGTGAGATGTTCGCCCCGCTGAAAGGGGGACAGATCAAGATGGGCGATACGCCCTCGGTGGCGTTCCTGCTGCGGGGCACACCGGAAGACCCCACGCAGCCGAGCTGGGGCGGACGGTTCGTTCCGCGCCCGGATCGGCCGCATGGCTGGATCGATGACCCCGATCCAATCTTGGCCGAGGGCGACAAGACCGGCGCCAAAACGGTGAGCCGCTGGCGGGTGGATTACTTGGGCGACTTCGCGAAGCGGCTCGATAGGTGTCGAACGGCCGCGAAATGAGGGAAAAGAAGGCTTCTGAGCGGGTTCAGATGCCAAAAAACGCCGCCTTTGGCCTTGACAAAGCAGAGTTGCCATGCTAAGAAAGTGTGGTGATCCGGGGCGCCGTAAGCTGATTTGCGCGTCGAGTGGCCCAGAGGGTGATTGACAAGGTGGAGGAATGGGTCTGCACTTCGCCCAACGTGTCACCAGTTTTTGCTGACGAGCAGGCAATGTGCCTGAAGGCCGGTTCAACCGGTTCTGTGGAAGAGGGTTTTTTTGGAAAGGGCCTGATCATGGCGGCAACTACTCTGGTGTCTCGGCTAAATCGTCGCGGGCTGGTGTTTCTGGTCGCAGCATTCGCGATGTCGGTCGGGGTGGCGTGGGCGCAATGCCCGGAACAGTGGCAACCCGGCAACGGAATCCCCGGACTGAGCGGGACCGTGTATGCGTGGACCCTGTGGGATCCCGATGGCCCGGGGCCGGAACCGGAGGTGCTCGTCGCGGGGGGTAACTTCACCATTGCCGGCTCGGCGGCCTGCAACTATATCGCGGTGTGGGATGGGACATCCTGGAAGCCCTTGGGCGGCGGGTTCAACAATGAGGTCCAGGCGCTGGCCGTGTACAACGGCGAACTCATTGCCGCCGGTTCGTTTAAACAGGCCGAGGGCGTGTCTGCCAATCGCGTCGCCCGGTGGGACGGCGCCCGCTGGCAGCCGCTGAGCAGCGGGATGAACAGCACCGTGTACGCCCTGGCCGTTTACGGAGGTCGTTTGGTTGCGGGCGGCGCGTTTACCACGGCCGGCGGGGCGACGGCCAGCTACATCGCCCGGTGGGATGGTCTGGCCTGGCAGCCGTTGGGCAGCGGCGTCAACAGCTACGTCCGGGCGCTGACCGTTCACAACGGCCAATTGGTTGTCGGCGGCTCGTTCACCACGGCGGGAGGCGCAGCGGCGAATCGCATCGCCCGATGGAACGGCTTTGCGTGGGATACGCTGGGCAGCGGATTCAACAGTGATGTGTACGCCCTTGCTGTCTACAACGGCGACCTCGTCGCCGGCGGTTCATTCACCCAGGCCGAAGGCGTCACCCGGCGGCGTATCGCCCGTTGGGACGGTGCCGCCTGGCAGACCATCGGCGGTGGAGGGAATACAAACAACACGGTCCACGCACTCATGGTGTTCGGGGGGGACTTGATTGCCGGAGGCGCCTTCACGGTGATGGATGATCAGTCTATCAATCGCTTGGCCCGTTGGGATGGCGATCAATGGCGGGCCTTGGGAACCGGTGCCGACGGCGTCGTTCAGGCCCTGACCGCCTACGACGGGCAGTTGGTGGCCGGTGGAGCGTTCATGAGGATGGACAGCGTGCCCCTCAGCTACGCCGCGGCATGGGACGGAGGCGGCTGGGCGGCGCTTGGGTCGGGTATACGTTTTGAATCCAGAAACGCCGTTATCTATGCCTTCACCGTGTTCGGGGGCGACTTGATCGCCGGCGGCGATTTCACGGCCTTGGGGGCCGGCGCGGCCGACTACGTGGCGCGATGGGACGGTGTCCAGTGGCAGCCCATGGGCCAGGAGATTGGCGGCCCGGTCCGCTCCTTTGCCATCTACGACGGCCACCTGATCGCCGGCGGCGACGGAACCGGCGGGGTCTTCCGCTGGAATGGCGCCGCGTGGCAGGTCGTGGGCGGTGGAACGGAGGCCCCGGTCCACGCGCTGGCCGTCTATAACGGTGAGCTGATTGCCGGCGGGGAGTTTTTCACGGCGGGGGGCGGGCTGGCCGAGCAGATCGCCCGGTGGAACGGGTCGACGTGGCAGCCCGTTGGATTCGGCACGAACAATGTCGTGCGGGCACTGGACGTCTACGACGGCGAATTGATCGCCGCCGGGGATTTCACGGCGGCCAGCGGTGTGCCCGCGGCTCGAATCGCCCGGTGGAACGGGTCCAGTTGGCAATCGCTCGGCGACGGACTGAACGCCAGAGGCCGTGCCTTGGCGGTGTTCGACGGTCAGCTCTTCGTGGGCGGCGACTTCACGAGTGCCGGCACGACGAGCGCCAATTATATCGCGCGTTGGGACGGCGATACCTGGTGGTCATTGCAGGCAGGCGTGAACGCGTACGTTTATGCACTGACGGCCGCCCCTGGACGATTGGTGGCCGGTGGGCGGTTCACGTCGGGCGGCGGCATGACGTTCTACTACGCTGCCTCATGGGACGGTTCGGTGTGGCAGCCCATGGGCAGTGGATTTGACTATCATGTCTGGGCCCTGGCTACGTACAGGGACCAGGTTGTCGCAGGCGGCACGTTCTATTGGGCCGGTGAGAAGCCGGCGGTCTACTGGGCGCGTTTCAGCGCGGGCCGAGTGGGCGATCTGAACTGTGACGGCGCGGTGAACGTGCTGGACCTGGCGATCATGGCCGGACACTGGCTCGAGCCTTGATCGGTTCTTTGCGTTTACGGAACGGGCCTTGGCAGGACCAAGCATCGTCCTGCCGAGGCCCTTTTTCATCGCCCTCGATCAGGACGGGAGCGTTTCAAGTGTTTCCGGATGCATGCGGCGGAGCTGGTCAAGTCCGGTCCGTCCCAGTCGCGCGCGGATGCGCACCCGGCTGTCCGCGTAGTCTTCGGCCAGAATCTGCCCGTTGGCCCGCAGGAAGGACTGCATCCGTCCATCCCCGGCGTGACAGGTAATCTCCACGAGGGTTTGTCCGCCGCGGTAGCGTTCGAGCACCGCCTGAACCAGCCGGTCGATGTTCATGCCGGTTCGCGCCGAGACGCACAGGGCCGACGCATGGACGGTTTGCAGGGATTCGATCAGGCCGGGGTGGCGCAACTGGTCGCATTTGTTCAAGACGACGAGCACCTCTTTTTCGGCGCAGCCGATCTCCTTGAGGACTTGCGTGACACTCTCGATCTGATCGAACGCCGCCGGATTCGCCGCATCCACGACGTGGAGCAAGAGGTCGGCGTTGACCGCCTCTTCGAGCGTGGCCTTGAACGAGGCCACAAGATGGTGGGGCAGGTGGTTGACGAAGCCGACCGTATCGCTGAGCAGCACCTCGACGCCGCCGTCCAGCCGCCACCGGCGGGTCCGCGTATCGAGGGTGGCGAACAGCCGATCCTCGATCAGAACGTCGGCGCCGGCGAGCTGCTTCATCAGCGTGCTTTTGCCGGCGTTGGTGTAGCCCACCAGGCAGATCTTGAACAGGCCGCGTCGGCCCGCAATCTCGCGCAGCCGGCGGTTGTCGATTACGGCCAACTCACGCTTGAGCTCGGTGATGCGGCGGCTGACCAGCCGACGGTCGATTTCCAGTTGCTTCTCGCCCGTGCCTCGCGTACCGATGCCCCCTACGGCCCCGGCGGTGGTGCCGCCGCCGGCCCCGGCCACCGAGTCCAGGTGCGACCACATGCGGGTCAGCCGGGGGTACGTATACTCGAGCTGGGCCAACTCGACCTGGAGCTTGGCCTGTCGGGTGCAGGCGCGGGTGGCGAAGATGTCCAGAATCAGCTCGCTGCGATCCAGAACCTTGGCCCCGACGCGCTTCTCAAGCTCCCGAATCTGCCCCGGAGACAGGTCATTGTCGAAGATGACGACGTTCGCACTGAACCGGCGCACGCGCTGGCCCAGCATCTCGGCCTTTCCGGTGCCGATATAGGTGGCCGGGTGGATGTGATAGACCTTCTGCTGAAAACGGTCAACGACGATAGCCCCGGCCGTCTCGGCCAAGGCGGTCAGTTCGACCAAATTATCGCTCTGAAACCCCTGAGATCCTCGGAGAATCGCTCCCACGAGGATCGCACGCTCCTTCTTCACTCGGAGCTGATCACGCACTTTTTTCAATTCTCTCGCTATCCTCCCATGCTGTGCCTGTAACCAACAACATAGAGCATAGCACAACAGTGGAGGGATTGCAAGTAGGCGGAATGCGACGGCGGAATCAACGCCGCCACGGGGCCTTGCGGACCATCAGGGGAGGCAACTGCTGAGGGCGGACGTGCCGCATATCGGGCTTCACGCAACTGCGTTCGCTGGGGTAAACGTCCAGTTCAATGCCCCGAATGCGTCGCGATCGGCTTGGCCGTATTCTCTTCAGCCAGGACAGCATAACCACTTCCCTCGGCAGACCTTCGACTCGATACGGCCCTGAAATCGGCATTCGCGGGGCAGGACTTAACCACCGGGCCGTTCCCGTGCCGCCGGCCCGCCGCGGGCATTTCGCCAATCCCCTTTTGCGTGCGCCGGCGGTGGCGGTTATACTACGTGGGAGGATTGTAGGGACGCAGACCATGGACCCGATCAACCGAGAAAGCCGCACGAGCGTTCGCTTTCAGATTCGTTACGTCCTGGCCCTGCCGTGGGCGACGGATCCCGCGCGGGCCGTGCGTTTCCAGCGGGCCCTGTTGGATGAGGGGCTGGAGTTTTCCCAGGTTAACACCCTGGATCAGCGCCTCACGCTGACGCGATCGCAGCCCTCGCACCTGCAGATACGCCTGGATGCCCCCGGACCCCAGGTCGTACAGGTCCAGGTCCTCTCGGCCAACCCCGGATACGACCTGGAGATGTTCGCGAGGGATGCGGAGGCGGCCACGCGGGCCTACCAGGCCGCTTGGCACCTTCAGCAATGCCAGATCATCCAGTCCTCGGCCCTGATCCACCATCTTTACAGCGTCCATGACCACGCCTTCAAGTACCTTTGGGAGGTGCGGCTGGGCCAGTCGCCGGAGGATTTCCGGGCGTTGGGGCGCCGTCCCGTGGCCGGCGGGGGTCTGCGGCTCCTGTTGCCGCCGCACAAACAGGCCGACGATGAGGAGCCGCGGTCAATCGAGATTCGGGCCGAATCCTTCCTGGCCGAGCCGCGAAAGCTGCTGATCGAGACGATCTTCGTCTGGCCCAAGCCGCGCTCGGTGCAGGCGCCGGAGGGCTTTGCGCCGGGGCCTTACCTGCGGCAGGTCGAGGACTTCGCCGCCGACGAAGTCTGGAGCTTCTTCACCTCATCCCGCCGGGACCGGGATGTACCGCCTGAGCCTCCCGCTCCGTAAGGCCGGAGCGCGCCATCCTGGCGCCGCCGTCGGTGGATATCACTTCGTTTGGGCATCACCTCTGCGGATCAGAGCAACCCAATCCTGCTGTTCGTCCTGGGGTGGACGGCCGATGGACTGACGTCCCGGACCCTCAATCGTTGCGATTGAGCCGGCTTTCAAATCGCCTCCGGTGCGGGGATTGTACCACTGCACCGAGAACGTGCCGCCGTGGTCCTGTAGGTCCAGACGCGTTGAGCCGCCCTCCGGCAGGTATATGGCGTACACGTGGCCGGGTGCGGCCAAGCACCACGCGTCACCTTCGGCCAGGTCATCCGCCGACTGCATCGTCCAGAAGGGCAGGTGCTTATGGAAGAAGTCCAGGGCGTGTCGGTTCTGGGCCCACCAGTTGTGCCGGGACCGCCAATCCTCGCAGTTCAAGTCATTGTGGGCGTAGCGATAGCCGAAGTACCACTCCACGCCGCCGGCGCCGGCCATCAGGGCCCCCCAAAGGTGTTTCTTGCGGACCTCATCATGGGTGGGGTCGTCGGCGTCGGGCTTGACCCCGGTGTGGGCCGGGCCGATCTCATCCAGGCAAACGTACCAGGGCCGGCCTGCCTTGCGCGAGGCGGCGATCCACTTGCGGACCTGTTCGTGCGTGTCATTCGTCTGCAGGGACGCTCCCTCGAAGTACGCATAGCCCAGCAGGGGGGTATACACCTGGTCATATTGGCCGGGGAAGGTGTGCACGACCACGGGATGATCGTAAGGGTCCAGCTCGTGGAAGTAGCGGGCAAACGCCTTGCGCTGGGCGTCGGTGTTGGTGTTCTCCTCGCCGAGGTTCCACGTGATGGCGAGGTGATGGGCGAATCGGGCGATCAGTTCCCGGTAGTAGAGCTGGCGTTGGGGCCCGAGCTCGCCGCCGTCGAGCCCCTGATCGTTCTCCTGTTCCTGGCTGATGTTGTGCAGCATGATGCCGAGCCGGTCGGCGTGCGAGAAGACGATCTCCCACTGGTCCAGCTTGCTGCAATCGAATCGGAATCGCTCCTTGGGGTCGGTCCAGGGCCACACGTCCTTGCCGTCCCCGCCGTCGATGTTGTACGTCACGAAGTAGATGCTGTTGACGCCCTGCGAGGCGAGGTAGTTGAGCCCTCCGATCAGGCCCTTGCCCTTGCCGTCGCGCCACGTGGGGTCGCCGGGTCGCCAATCCTGCACGTGTGGTTCATAGCGGTGCAAGAACGTTCCCCCGGCGGCTTCGCCCTCGCGACGCAACTCGCCGGCGTCGAACGTGCCGTCGAAGTCGGCATATCCCAGCAGGTTTTCGGGGCTATCGGCGCCTGCCTTGATCCAGTACTCACCGGTGCCGGCGAACCGCAGGTAGCCGCTGGGCGATACCCGCAGAAAGCCCTTGCCGCGGAAGTCGCGGCCCGTCTTGTCCGTGGGCCGCACCGTGAATCGTCCGGTCTGGCCGTCGAAGGCCGCGGGCCGCCCGGCCTCCGGATCCCGTGACAGGGCGACGCGGGGACCGGTTCGGAACGAGGCCTCGTAGGTCCACTCGCCCGGGCGGTCGGGCACGAAGTGGACGCGCCATTTGTTGCCCGCGGTGGCCCCAGTCTCGGCGGCGTTCCCATCGGCCGCGTAATAGCCGCATACCGTCACTTCGCGATCCCCCTGGCGGAAGGTCACGTTCAGTCGATAGTCAAGAAAGGGATTGGGCGTGGCGTCCTCGGCCGTCTGCGGGCCGTCGAACGTCAAGGTCACGTTGTGCCACACCCGCGATTCGCCGCTGAGCGTCCCCCCCGGTGAGATTCCGGCAACCACGGACATGACGACCACCAGAATCACCGCCGACCACCTGTACGTTCTCATGGGTGTTCCTCCGTTCCTGTTCCTCGCGTTACGCGCGCCGCCGCGATTCCGACGGCCTCGGTCCATTCCAGCGTAGGGCAATACCGGCCGGATTGCAACCGGTCACCTGGCTTGCGCGACGGGCTACTCGGCCAGATGGCGGACGTGCCGGCTGTCCGTGAAGACCAGCGTCACCGGATCGTCACCAAGAGTGCGAAGGCACTTGTCGCGATTGCGCCCGCGGACGAAGACCGCGACGATCGCCGCGGCCACGATGAACAGGAACGTGATCGTGAACGGGTCCAGCGTGATTTGAAAGGCCGCAGGCATCCCCTTCCGTCCATACAGTCGAACAGGGCGGTCACTCGGGAATCTTCAGCCGCATGCCGGGGCGGACACGGTCCGGATCGGGCAGAACGGTCTTGTTGGCCTCGGCGATCTTGCGCCATTGCGTGGCCGATCCATAGTACTGCTGGGCGATGTGCGAGAGCGTCTGTCCGGGCTGCACCACATGAGTCCGCATCGTCGAGGTCGCGACCTGAGCCGTGGGCGGATCGGCGGCGGGCTGGACCGATTGCACGGCCGCACGGGCCGCCTCCAGTGTCTCACGCAGCGGGTCCCTCGGCGGCTGCGAGGCGGGCCCCGGTGCCGGACGCCCCGCGTCAGACGCTCCCGCGTGGGTAGACGCCCCCCCCTGGGAAGCCTCCGCTTCGGCCGTCCGCGACGTCCGCAACAGGCGTGCCTCGATGGAGGCGCCCGGCCAGACGGCCACAGTCACCATGGCCGCCGCCACGAGTGCCGTCCCGATCAGCATGCCGACTTTCACATCGTTTCGCATCGTCGGCCCCCCGTGGGTCCCCTCGTCAGCGCCGAGCCTCTTTCTGCTGCCCGATCAGCAGGATCGGCGAGGCGATCGCGATCGACGAGTACGTGCCCACGACAATACCGATAAGCATGGCGAACGTAAAGCCCCGAAGTCCCGGGCCGCCCCAGATGTACATGATCAGCACCACGAGGAACGTGGTGAACGAGGTCAGCAGCGTTCGCGACAGCGTCTGGTTAATGCTGTCGGAAATCAACGCCGGCGTCAGCGTGGCCAGCTTGCCGCGGTTCTCGCGGATCCGGTCGAACACGACAATGGTGTCGTTCAACGAGTAGCCGATGATCGTCAGGAACGCCGCGATGATCTGCAGGTTGATCTTGAAGTCGCCGATCAGCAGCATCCGACCCACGGCTGTATCGGCCAGATACGTGCAGGCCGTCACCGCGCCCAGCGTGATGCAGACGTCGTGCACCAGGGCCACGATCGCCGCCACGCCGTAACGGGCCGTGCCAAACCGCACCCAAATATAGCCGACGATTGCGATCAGGGACAGCACGATAGCAATCAGGGCCCGCGTCTGGGCCTCGGCCCCGATCGACGGGTCGATCTGTGTAACGCGCGACAGCGAGGTGGACAAGGAGCCGGCCTGAATGATCTTCGTCTGCTCATTGGACACGAAGCGGCTCCACTCCTGCTCATCGAGTTCGCGGACCCCGGCCTCGGGGTGTACGCTGACGTACACAAAGGAACGCAGTTTCTCCTCGTTCGCGGGCACGGTCAGATCGGTCTTGAAGATCTGGTGCCGGTACCACTCCAGGTCTTCCATGTCGGTCTTGAAGCGGATGTCGCGGAAGCGCTGCGTCAGATCGGCGGCGGTAGCTTCCTTCTTGAGCGTGACCGTAATCTTGACGCCGCCGAGAAACTCCGACAGGGTCACATCCGAATCACTGACCCGCTCGGTCGAGGCGATCTCCACGCCCAGGTCTTCACGCGCCGCCAAGTAGCCCTCGAACGCCTTGCGAACGGCGTCGGTGACCACCTCGTCCACCTCCGGTTCGGAGACCTCGGCCTCGGGAAACGCCTTTTTCAGCACGTTCTGCACGAGGGTTGTGTTGACCTGGCTGGTGCTGATCTGGAACGTGCGGTCGGTGACGCCGGGCTTCACCCCCAGGTTGTACAGGCGTCCCCCCACCTCCGCCGCGGCCTGCTGAATCGCGGCCCGCACGGATGGGGCGGTCTGGCCGGCCTGGCCGAAGGTCACCGTGGCCACCGTCTTGTTCGTTTCCGTCGTGGTGATCTCATACTTGAGGTCGGACTCGCCGACGCGGTACACCTGCGCCGCGGCCAGAGCGTCGTTCTGGAACTCGTTCTTGGCCACCTCGCGGAACCGGGCCTCCACCTCTTCACGCTTCGTGAACGGGCTGCTGGGTTTCAGGTCGATCTGGACGCTCGTGCCGCCGGTGAACTCGATGTCATACTTGCTGTTGGTCGTTTCATCCCGCAGGAAGAACACCGCCAGCCCTCCGATGACAAGAACCGTGGAGATGGCCAGGAACGCGGATCGCAAGCGCATCCAGCGGATGCGGGCGTTCTTGATGAGCTGAAACATGCGCAGGTGCCCGGCCAGCAGGCCGCCGTCCAGTTGCACGGCGTAAATGGTGCGGGTGACGAACAGCGCCGTGAACATGCTGGAGAGAATGCCCAGCATCAGCACGATGGCGAATCCCTTGATCTCCTCGGACGCCGCCAGGTACAGGATCAGGGCCACGAAGAACGTCGTGATGTTGGCGTCGAAGATCGTGCGGAAGGCCCGGTCGTAGCCGTTGGCGATGGCGGTCCGAATCGGCGAGCCGCGATCCTGCTCCTCGCGGATGCGCTCGAAGATCAGCACGTTCGCGTCGACGCTCATGCCGATCGTCAGGATCAGGCCCGCGATGCCGGGCAGCGTGAACGTGGCCTGCCAGACGGACATGATGGCCAGGATGAACAGCAGGTTGAGCAGCAGCGCCACGTCCGCGATGAGCCCGGAGCGCAGATAGTAGCACACCATGAACACGGCCACGGTCGCCAGCCCGACGAGCCCGGCCATGATCCCTGCCCTCATGTTGTCGGCGCCGATCGTCGCCCCGATCGTCACCTCGCTGATGGGCACCTCGCTGAGGCTGGCGCGGAACGAACCGGCGTTCAGCTTATTAATGAGGTCCTTCAGTTCGGTCTGCGTGAATGTGCCGGTGATCGTGCCGTACTGGCTGATGGCCGAGCTGATGCGGGGGGCGCTGATCGCCTGGCCGTCCAGGATGATGCACAAGGGGCGTCCGATGTTGTTGCGGGTGACGTTGTAGAACAGGCTTCCCCCCACCGAATCCAGCGAGAAGGCGACGGCCCGACGACCGGTCTGCGGGTCGACCGTCGGCCGCGCCCGCGTCAGACGCCAATCCTTCTCTCCGCCATGCAGCATCTTCTCATTCGGTTGATGACTGGCCAGAACGTACAGGTCGTCGCCGAACGTGGCGGTGATCGTGTGCTGCATCTCCTGCGTCCACGTCTCCGGGTTCTCCACCTTCACCCAGACGTAGCGGTCGTCCGAGGCCTGTCGCGGGCCCTTGGTCGCCAGGGCCTCCTTATAGGCCTCCAACTCGCTGACGTTGGTCTTCCGCGAACTGTCGGGATCGGTAGGCAGAATCCGGAACTCGAGCACGCCGGCCCCGCGCAACATCCGCTTGAGGTCTTCGGGATCGTCCAGGCGGCCCCGCACGGCGGCATACCTCTCGAAGGCGCTGGCCACCGCGGCGATCTTGTCGGCCCGATCGGGAAAGTCCGCTTGGAGCGATTCGAGCTTTTTGCGGCGCTCCGCCGCGTCAGGCATGTCCAGCACGCTGGTCAGCAACGTGAGGTTGACGTTGATCCTTTCCAGGGCGTGGTTGGCCTGGTCCCACCGCTCGTTCAGGCCGCCTTCGCGCGTCAATGCCTCAACGGCCTTGGCCCATTGCTCGTAGGCCGCAAGGTAGTCACGCACCAGTTGTCCGGCTTTCTGGCGGGCCTGGGCTTGCTTGTCGGCGTCGTCGTCCTTGATCTGCTGCTCGATGAACTCGCTGACGGCTTGGGCGCGCTCGGCCGGACCCCTCCTGGCCCACGTGGGCGCCAGGGATTCCACGACGGTTCCGTTGAGCGGCGTGGCGTCGCCGATCTCCTTGACCCGTTGATTCATGCGGGTTCGCGCCGTATCCCGCTCATTCTGCACCTTCTTGCGGGCGTCGTAGGCGGCCGCGAGCTCATCCAGGAGCCTCTGCCGCTCGGCCGAGCCGCCGGCGAACGTCTCAAATCGCTTGGCACGCTCCTCCGCCGGCAGATCCAGCGCCCGCTTGACCCGCAACAGGTTGATGTTCTCGCGCTCCAGGGCCTCCAGGGCCTGCTCGTAGGCCCGCCGCCGTTGCTGCGTTTCGGCGCTGGCCAGCGGAAGCTGGATTTCAATGCGCGTATCCCCCTGGGGGCGAATCACGAGGTTGGCCGTGTTCGCCGGGTCGATGCGGCGCTGAAGAATGGGGATCATGTCCTGGGCCAGCCCGTCCCGCTCGTGCGGTGGCAGGTCCGAGGCGTCGATCTCGTAGACCAGCCGGGTCCCCCCGGCGATGTCCAGGCCCGGCTTAAGGTTCAGCCTCCAGGCGCCCGTTTCCGGATCACGCACGACCAGCGACAGCGCGGCGAACACCGCAAGAGCCAGGATCAGCGCAATTTTCCAGCCGTTCTTTCTCATAACCTCTTCCCGTCAGTTCAATCCCGTGGTTTGCCCGCGTAAAGCCGCACCGATCACTCGCTGTCGTCCGAGGCGAGCTTGTGGATCGCACTGGGCGTGACGCGGAGCTTGGTGTTGTTCGATTCATCCACCTTCAGGACCACCTCGTCGTCCTTGACGCTGATCACGGTCCCCAAGATGCCGCCGACGGTCCGCACGCGGTCGTTCGGCTTGAGCGTCTGGATCATCTGCTGGTGCTGCTTTTGCCGCTTCTTGGGGCCCTGGAACATGATGACCCACATCACCACCAGCAAGAGGATCATCAGCACGAAACTGGGATTCTTCCAGATGGGCAGGGGGGTGGTGGGCACGGTGTCCTCGGCGGTTCCGCCCTCCTGTTTGGTGCCGGTCGTTGTGCTCGTTTGGCCTTCAACGTCCGCGTCCCGGCTGGTGACCTCCATGCCGCCTTCTTGACCCGCCTGTCCTTCGGCGGACCCGTCCGTGGCCTGGGCCAGTATCCATAGATGACTCATGTTTGGGTTTCCTTCCTTTCCGACAGTCTCGGCGCGGCGTCCGACGTGTCGTCGAACCCGGCCTGTGTCATATCCTCATTCAATTCTCTCTGGCGAGCCGCCCACGCGGCAAAGTCGCCCCGGTCGATGTGTTCGCGTATCTCAGCCATCCACCGCTGGTAAAACCTCAGGTTGTGCCACGATACCAGAATCGGTCCAATCATCTCGCCGACGTTGAAAAAATGCCGCAAAGCGGCCCGCGTAAACCTCCGGCACGCGTAGCAGTCGCACCCCGGCTCGATCGGCCCGTCATCCTGGCTGTGGGCCGTGTTACGCAGGCGGACGGGCCCCTGCCGCGTGAAGGCGTAGGCATTCCGGCCGTTCCGCGTGGGCAGCACGCAGTCGAACATGTCCACGCCCGCCTCCACCGCCGCCAAAATGTCCATCGGCGTGCCCACGCCCATGAGGTACCGCGGCTTATCGACCGGCAGCAGGGGGGCGGTGACGCCGACGGTGGCGTTCCGCTCGGCGGGGTCCTCGCCCACGCTCAGCCCGCCGATGGCGTACCCGTCAAACGCCATCGCGACCAGCGCCCGTGCACAACGTGCCCGTTGCTCGGCGTCCGTGCCGCCCTGGACGATGCCGAACAACATCTGGTCGTCGCGACGGTGGGCCTGCTTGCACGCCTCGGCCCAGCGGATCGTGCGGTCGACGGCCGCCGTCAGGGCCTCGGTCGAACACGGCAGGGCGGGACACTCATCGAAGCACATGATGATATCCGCCCCCAGGCGGTTCTGCGCCTCGATGGCCGCGGCGGCATTGAGTTCGAGGGGGGCGCCGTCGATATGGCTGGCGAACCACACCCCATCCTCGCCGACGCGCCGCAGCGATTGCAGGCTGAAGACCTGAAAGCCGCCGCTGTCGGTCAGGATGGGCCCGTCCCAGGCCATCAGGCGGTGCAGCCCGCCAAGCTGCTCCACCGCGTCGATGCCGGGCCGCAACAGCAGGTGATACGTATTAGCCAGCACGATTTGGGCGCCCGTGGCCCGCACCTGTTCGGGCGTCAGCCCCTTGACGGCGCCGCGCGTGCCGACCGGCATAAAAGCCGGCGTCTCCACCATGCCGTGGGGCGTGTGCAGCCGGCCCGTACGCGCCGCGGTCTGGGCGTCCTGCTCGCGAATATCAAAGCCCATCGTCATCAATACAGCCGAACCTGTCTGGATCCGGGGTAGTACCACGCCAGTATCTCCGCCGCCGTCTTGCCCGCCCGGGCCATTCCGAGTGCCCCATACTGGCACATGCCCACGGCGTGGCCGAACCCGCGGCCCTGTTCAAAAACGAATACCTCGCCTTCCCGCCGCACGACAAAAGCGCTGCTCCGCAGCGTCCGCCCGGTCGGATCGACGGCCAGTCGAAGATTCTCCGCTTCGAGCCACTGCCGTTGCCCATGGCGCCCGATCAGGTTTACTTTGGTCAGTCGCACGAAGTCTTCGTAGCGACTGGTCTCCATCGGTTCGATGGCCTCAAGGCCGCCCAGCCGTTCCAGGCTCGGATAATGCGTCCGCAATCGTTTCCACACGTCCTCGACCTTCAGTCGCACCGCCGACCACTC
>DSDH01000075.1 GCA_011055475.1 Phycisphaerales bacterium
ATGCTCGAGTGGGCGCCCGACTCGCAAACCCTGGTGGCCTTCCGCATTGAGCCGGGCGACAACAGGGAGGTGTACCTCATCGAATCCTCCCCGCCCGGAGGCGGTCGCGCGGTCCTGCACACACGGCCGTATGATCTGCCGGGCGACCAGTTCACCACCTACGAGCTGCATCTATTCGATCCGCAGCGCGGGAGCCGGATCAAGGCGGAGGTGGACCCGATCGATTTTGGCCGGCCACGACTGCGATGGCACGCGGACGGACGCCGGTTCTTCTACGAGAAGGTCGACCGCGGCCACCAACGGTTTCGTCTGATCGAGGTGGATTCCCATACCGGCCACTCGCGCTGCATTATCGACGAGAAGACCGACACCTTCATCTGGACGGCTCACACGGAAAGCGTGCCGCTCAATCGCGTCAACTGGGTGGGGGGGGCCGAGGAGATCATCTACGCCTCCGAACGGGATGGCTGGCGGCATCTCTATTTGATCGACGCCGAGCGCGCCGAGGTCAGGCACCAGATCACCCGCGGCGCGTTTGTGGTTCGCGGGATCGACCGCATCGACGAGGACAGCCGGCAGATATGGTTTCGCGCCGGCGGCATGAATCCGGGGCAGGACCCGTACTTCATCCATTATTACCGCGTTAATTTCGACGGATCCGGGCTGGTGGCCCTGACCTCGGGCAACGGCGATCACACGGTTCAGTATTCGCCCGACCGCACCTACCTCATCGACACGTATTCGCGCGTGGATAGGCCGCCGGTTCACGTGTTGCGGCGTGTTTCCGACGGCCGGCTCGTGTGCGACCTGGAGCAGGCCAACATCTCCGAGCTCGAAGGCAGCGGCTGGCGGCCGCCGGAGGTGTTCGTCGCCAAGGGCCGCGACGGCAAAACCGACATCTGGGGAATCATCTGCCGACCGACCGATCTCGATCCGGACAAGAAGTACCCCGTCGTGGAAGACATCTACGCCGGTCCGCAGAGCGCGTACGTCCCCAAGCGGTTCAGCAGCCGCCGCCAGTATGCCTCACTGACCGATCTGGGCTTCATCGTCGTCAAGATCGACGGCATGGGGACGGCGCACCGGTCCAAGGCCTTTCACGATGTCTGCTGGAAGAACCTCAAGGACGCGGGATTCCCGGACCGCATCCTTTGGATGAAGGCCGCCGCCGCGAAGTACCCATACATGGACCTCGACCGGGTCGGGGTCTACGGCACGTCCGCGGGCGGCCAGAACGCCGCCGGGGCGGTCCTCTTCCATCCGGAGTTCTACAAGGTCGCGGTCGCCTCCTGTGGCTGCCACGACAATCGCATGGACAAGGCCTCGTGGAACGAGCAGTGGATGGGCTACCCGGTGGGCCCGCACTACGCCGAGTGCTCCAATATCGACAACGCCGGGCGCCTGCAGGGCCGCCTTCTGCTCATCGTCGGTGAGATGGACACCAACGTGCCGCCCGAATCAACGATGCGGTTCGTGGATGCCCTCATCAAAGCGGACAAGGACTTTGACCTGCTGGTTGTTCCGGGAGCCGGACACGGTGGCGGCGGGGCCTATGGCGAGCGGCGCCGCCGCGAGTTCCTGGTGCGCCACCTGCTCGGCGAGGACCCCCTCGACTGAGCCGGCGCCCCCAAGCCGCCCGCCCGCGTCCGATCCATCGGCGGGGGAAGAAGACTCGAACGCAGTCGATGCGCGAAGGTTTTCGCGGATGAAACGGCGGCGGCTCCGTCAGCGCAGTCCTCTGGCGAGCATGTAATACACCTCGTTGGTGCGCATCTCACTTTTGAACGCCGGGATCGTGGTGCCCTCGTCGATCAGCAGGAACTCAATGCCGGCCATCTCCGCGAAGTCGACCATGTGGTCCTTCGTCAGGGCCATGCTGAAGCCCGTATGGTGCGCCCCACCGCCGAGGATCCACGCGGCCGCGGCGGTTCTGAGATCGGGTTTCGGTTCCCAAAGTACCCGCGCCACCGGAAGCTTGGGCAGGTTCGCATCAGGAGACACCACCCGACACGGATTGGCGATCATCCGAAACCGGTTCCCCATGTCCATCACAGACACGTTGATCCCCTCGCCTTGCGGAACATTGAACACCAGCCGGGGCGGATCGGCCTTGCCGCCGATGCCCAGGGGGTGCACCTCCACGGCCGGCTTGTCGCAGGCAATCGAGGGACACACCTCCAGCATATGTGCCCCGAGCACCTTCATGCCCGCCGGATCCAGGTGATACGTGTAATCTTCCATGAATGAGGTGCCGCCCTTCAGGCCGGTCGCCATGACCTTCATCGCCCGAACCAGGGCCGCCGTCTTCCAGTCGCCCTCGGCGCCGAATCCGTACCCCTCCGCCATCAGACGCTGCACCGGCAGTCCCGGCACCTGCACCAGACCGTGCAGGTCCTCGAAGGTCGTCGTGAACGCCTTGAACCCGCCCTCTTCCAGAAACCGTCGCAGGCCCGCCTCGATCCGGGCGGCCTCCCGGACCGGTCCCCACTGAGGTTTCGGTACGTTGAACCGGTATTCCTCGGCGTACCCGTCCATCAGGGCCTCGACCGCGTCGTCGGATACCTCACGGATGGCCGCCGCCAGGTCGCCCACGCCGTAGCCGTTGACCGAATAGCCGAACTGCTTCTGCGCTTCAACCTTGTCCCCCTCGGTGACGGCCACCTCACGCATATTGTCGCCGAACCGCGCGACCTTCATTCCCTGCCACTCGTGCCACGCGCAGGCCGCCCGCATCCACGTGCCCAGCGACGCCGCCACCGCATCGTCCCGCCAGTGCCCCACGATCACCTTGCGGTCCTTCCTCAGACGGCTGCAGATAAACCCGAATTCCCGGTCCCCGTGCGCCGACTGATTCAGATTCATGAAGTCCATGTCGATGGTGGACCAGGGGATGTCCCGGTTGAACTGCGTGTGCAGATGCACAAAGGGCTTACGCAGCAGCTCCAGACCGGCAATCCACATCTTCGCCGGGCTGAAGGTGTGCATCCAGGTGATCAGGCCGACGCACGCCGCCGTTCTGTTGGCCTCGTCGCACAGCGCCGATATCTCGGGGGCACTCTTGACCACCGGCTTGAAAACGACCGTACACGGAATCTGACCGGACCGGTCAAGGTACGCGGCGATCTCCTTGGAATCCGCGTCCACCTGCTTGAGCGTTTCCTTGCCGTACAGATGCTGGCTGCCGGTGACGAACCATACTTCACGTTGTTTCAGGGTGTCCATTCTCGTTCCCGTCCATCAGGTTGCATGTCCGCTATTCGATGACGACCTCCTGCACCCCCGCGGCCCAGTCCTTTTGCAGGGTGATCTCGATCTTGAGGGCATCCGTTGCCACGGGCTTGAAGGTCACGTCGTTGAACCTGTCGATCGCGACAGGATAAGGCACGGTATTCTCCACGGGGCTGAACTCGCCGTTGGCGTCGCGATACAGCACCCGCCACGACGCCGGCAGACGACAGGCCCCGCTGCCCGTATCGTCGAACCAGTATGCCTTGACCTTGGAAAGCGTGTGCTTCTTGTCCCATTCGAATTGCAGCCACTCGGTCGTGCCCTGGTGTGGCCAGAAGTCCAGTTGCAGGCCGGAGGTGTCGCGCGAATTGGCCGGAATGATCTGGTCCTTGACGGCGTCGAGCGAGACGTGCACGAACGAGGCCGTCGTCTTGCTGAGGTAGGTCAGCGTGTCCGCCGGCTTGGGCCGCGCGCCCTGGGGCGTGCGCCCGGGCCAGACGGTCATGCGCGAAGCGCCGCGGTGCGCCCAGGCGTAGTAGGGAATCGCCTTGAAGGCCCGCTGCGAATCCGGGACGATGCGGCCGTCCAGCGTGCGCTTGGCCGTTCGGGCCTGGCCGCGGATTGTCACCACGCCACCCAGAAGACCGGGCTCGAAGGCGGTCTCGAACGCAGCGTCGTCCGGGATGTACATGTCCAGCACCCGGCCCTCGTTATCCGGCCCCTCAAGGCAGTACACCACGGGCCCGCGCTGCAGGGCAACCTTGTCGCGGTTGGTCACCACGTTAGGATGGGAAATGGCACGCCGCACGGGCATGGCCAGCGACAGGTCGATCCGGTCGCCTTTTTTCCAGGTCCGCTCCAGGCGGACATAGCCGTTCTCTGTTTGGACGGGAACATCCTGGCCGTTGATCTTCAGCAAGATTTGCTCGGGCATCTCGCGCAGATAGCGGTAAAGGTCGCTCGGCACCGGCTGATTCCGCGCCCAGCCGGGGATCCGCACGAGGACGGTGAACGTCTGCTCCTGCTCCGGCTCCAGGGTAATCGCCACCTCACCCTTCCACGGGTAATCGGTCTGCTGGCTGACCTTGACCTGGTTGTCGGCCGTGGCGATCTCGGCATGGCCGCCGATGAACAGGTTCACGTAAATGTCGTTGTTCTTGCACGCATAGGCAAAGCCCGGCACCGACGGGATGAACCGGGCGACGTTCGAGGGACAACACGCACAGCCGAACCAGGGACTGCGGCCGCTGCCCGAGGATTCGAGCACGTTGGGATAGAAAAACCGGTCGCCCTCCAGCGACACGCCGGACAGGGCCGCATTGTACAGCGTCAGCTCCAGCACGTCGATATACTTCGCGTCCCCGTGCATCAGAAACATGCGATGATTCCACAGGATGTTCGCGACCGAGGCGCATGTCTCGCAGTAGGCCGTCCGGTTCGGCAGCTCATACGCCCCGCCAAAACCTTCGTGTCCCCCCGCCGCGCCGATACCGCCCGTGATGTAGAGCTTCGTACCCACCACGTCCTTCCAGATCGTGCCGATGGCGCGGACGTAGTCCATGTTTCCCGTCAGCGCCGCCACGTCGGCCATCCCGGTGTACAGGTACGCCGCACGGACCGAATGCCCCACGGCCGTGGTCTGCTCCACCACGGGCTTATGATCCTGGCCGTAGGTGCCGTACAGCCCGCCGCGGCCGTCCGGACCCCGCCGGCCCAGCCGACCCCGCTGATCCAGGAAGAACTTGGCCTGCCGGAGGTACTTCTCATCGCCCGTCACGCGATACAACCGGCACAGGCCGATCTCGATTTCCTGGTGGCCGGGCGGGTCGGTGCGATGGTCCTCGTTAAACACCTGACACACCAGGTCGGCGCTGCGGATCGCCACGTCCAGAAAGGTCCGGTCGCCGGTCACCTGATAATGCGCCACGGCCGCTTCGTACATGTGGCCCATGCAGTACTGTTCGTGAATCCAGGGGATGTTGGTCCACCGCTTCTCAGGCTGCCTTTCGGGAACCGAATAGAACGTGAACAGGTACCCGTCCTCCCACTGGGCGGCGGCCATGATCCGGACCAGTGCGTCGAGGTACAGACGCATCATGCGGTCCGGACGGACCTGCAACGAGTAGGCCGCGCCCTCCATCACCTTGTACACGTCCGAGTCGTTGAAGTGCGTCCCTTCGAAGGGTCCTTTTCGGAGGCCGGCCGCCTTCTCGAAATTGCTGATGCGGTCAGTCTCCACACACTTCTCAAAGGCGTACGGGATCGTGACCGTTCGGCTTGTCTCCAGCCGGTCCGCCCAGAAGACATCCTCGACGGTGACGTGGTTGAACGGCACCGGTGCGATGTTGTAATCCCGACCGAGCCGCGTCCCGGCGGTCTGGACGGCACAGGTCAAGAGCAGGATGGCCGCCGTCACCCCGTATACTCTCCTCTGGATGTACTGCATGGTTCGCCCTTCACTGTCAGCTTTCGCGAGTGCTGATTCCTCACCGCGTGCGTATCGGGATTTGTCCGTTCGTTTCAGCCTCGCCGGTGTGTTACGCCACGTCATCGACCACATCCTGCGCGCCACCCTTCACCGGGAACATAGAGGGCCCGAGAAGCAATCTCCTCCCGGGCCCTCGTTGAACGCGACACCAAGGCACACTATCTCATATCCACACAACCCGGTTCATGGGGCGTCGTGCACAGCAGCCAGTCCGCCGCCACCTGTGCCAGGTCCCCGATATCGACCACACAGTCCCTGTTCAGATCGGCCCAATGGACGCCCCACGCACCGCAGTCGTTCTCCGCGATGGACACCTCGATGCTGTCCTCGAGCCCGTCGTAACCGGCATCCGCGCCCGAAGCCGCCGTCAACACAATCGTTGTCACGTGCGGATCATCTTCGGGCGCGTCGTCGTCGACCGCACTGACGGTAACGGTCTTCGGCTGAGCATAATCGTCGGCGGTGAACGTCAGCAGGCTCGAATTCACCACCGTCTGCGCCGGATCGGACGCGTCAGTCACGGAGATCGTAACCGTCCCCTGCGGCAGGGTCAACAGCGACACCGAAAACGTGTCCATGTCCCCGTTTTCGCTGACGGCGGTCGAATCCTCCGTCTCCGTCGCTCACCCACTCGCCTGCGGACTTTGGCCTACCACCAGAACCACTGGCCGAAATCCAGACGGTAATCCATCCTATTGAAGGCCCGCCATTCGCAATGCCCGTCCGCATACCCGATGTTGCCGCCGCTGGGTTCACGGCTTGTGCTGTTGCCCGCGGGATTGACCAGCGTGCGACGGCTCAGATGGTTGGTGGTGTCCGCGATGCCGAAGGCCGGATATGCGCCACCCGTCTGGATCTCCGTGAAGTTCCACCGATTCCGGTCGCTGATCACGGCGTCCATAATCATGATCGTCGATGGGGCATTGGTCAGGTCCGGTATCTTGCTGATCCATACCGCATCCTCCCCCGTCTGGAGCTGCTGCGGGAGTCTCGATGTGCCATTCGGGTTCAGTCTGTCTAACATGTAAATATAGGAAAGCACGCGGTAGTAGTTCTTCTGCTGGGCTTCTGTCAAGACCGACTCATCGCGAAGGGACAGCGGTGCGTTCAGGGGGACCCCCCAACCAAATACCCACTCGTACTGCCAGTACCGGGCGTCGTCCGATTTCTTCCTGGGGTTGCTGGGGCAGAAATACACCTTGTGATCAATCCCGGAGGCCTCCGAAATCTGGTTGGTGCACCAGAAACTCACGTCCCAAAACCAGTACCCGTCGCCGGGATCGGGGACCTTGCCATTGTTCTCTTCGGCGAAGAGGATCACTCCAAGGCACTGCTGGCGGATATTGTTTCGACAGATGATTCGATAGGCCTGCTCCTTGGCGCTGCTCAAGGCAGGGATGATGACGGCCAGCAGCAGTCCGATGATCGCGATCACCACCAGCAACTCGATCAGTGTAAACGCCCGCCTCATAATCCTCATAATACAATTCCCTGACAGTCCCTCATCACTTTCCAGCGGCGAGGCAACACCATCGAACGATACCATTATAAGCGCCATCGAACGCCATTTTGCGTTTTATTCTAACCATTTCGCGAACTGCATGGCAACGCCCGGCGACGCAAGGCCCGGCTGTGGAGGTGCCGACCGGCCTGGCGGTTTAAGGCATTCGTCCCGGCGAACTAAGGACTTTCCCGATATCGTGCCCTGCCTCTATGGATTCTCATAGTCCGGCGTAACGGCGATGAACGGGCCCCTCGGCCAGGCCCGACGCGGCCGAACGTTGCTTCTGGTTTTTCGGAGTCGGGGAGAAAGGCCGGCAGGTGGAGACCGCGTCAGGTCTCCACCTGCTTTCACACGGCGCGGAGGTCGTTTCGAGCGTGGGCTCCGGGCACGGGGCGTCGGCGGCGTGTCTCCCGAGCCCGGCGACCCGTTCAGGGGCAAAATGAGCCGTCCGCGCGGGTTGCCCGCGATTGACGCGGGGCCTGGCCGGCGGTACAGTATAGGCTCCACCTTGACCGGGTCGCGACGGCTGTCAACAGGACGATCGAGCCGGTATCCTTCATCGGGTGCCAAGGTGGTGTTGGCACGTCGAAATGTCGTGACTTTCATTCGCGAAGGCGTTAATGACAGACGACACGATGCCACAGAGGGGAAAGACCGGCCGTGGGAAGAACCGCCGCAAGGGGCCCTCGGGCAAGGCCCCGCGGGTTCGGGTCTCCGCTGCGTCGGCCGGCCGGACGAGGACCCGTCGGTTTTCCGTGTCCTGACCACGCGCGAAAGGGAGGTGCTGCAACTCATGGCCGAGGGCAACACGACCAAGCAGATCGCCCTGAAGCTGCACATCAGCCCCAAGACGGTCGAGGCGCACCGCCGCAACATCGTCGAGAAGGTCGGCATCGACAACGTCGCCCAATTGACCAAGTACGCGATCCAGGAAGGCCTGACCGAATCGGATATCTAGCCCGCCGCGCTGCCGCGGCGGGCGATCCGCGTGCCCGTCGAAGAGCCCCGTCTCAGGAAATTCCGGCAGGGAATCCAGGACTTCCCCTATTCCTGCCACGTGTCTGCTCCGCTTACCATCCGCGTGGTGATGACCTCTGGTTTCGCCCCATGGGGCGGCGGCGTGGGGCCGCGCGAGGCAATGCTTTGCCTCGTGGATCATTCGGTCGGTATCATCGCCCGCCCGACCGGGCCGTCAGGCGGTCGTCTTTATAGGCAACGATGGAAGGAGACACGCATGCAGGCCAAAGTGAGCGATGAATGTATTTCCTGTGAATTGTGTGTGGAGACCTGTCCGGAGGTGTTCGAGATGGGAGACAGCATCGCACGCGTCACGGTGGACCCGATCCCGCCGGAACATGAGGGCGCCGTGCGAAAGGCGGCCGAGGATTGTCCGGTGTCGGGTATTTTCATTACGTAGCGGGCTCGAAGCCGGCCTGCTCGATCCGCAGGGTGCGGCCCTCCGAGGGCAGGTCATATAATGTAGAATCGTTCTTCAGGAAGGAGCATTGGAATGACGACGACGGCAACGGCGAAGGTGAGCGAGATGATCCGCCAGGCGGACTGGAAAACGGAAAAGCACGTGCCGGTCATCGAGTGCCCGGACACGGTCCGGCCCGATGAGATGTTCGACGTGACGGTCACGCTGGGCAAGGAAGTCGCTCATCCGAACACGACTGAGCATCACATCCGCTGGATCGATCTGTACTTCCACGAGAAGGATGCCAAGGCGCCGTATCACGTGGCCCGTTTCGGCTTCTGTGCGCACGGGGAATCCGTGGAGGGGCCCAACCAGGGCCGCGTCTACACGCACCACTGCGGCGCGACCCGTCTGAAAATCGGCAAGCCCGGGGTCCTGCAGGCCCTGGCGTACTGCAATATTCACGGCCTGTGGGAATCCACCCGAGAGGTCAAGGTGTCGCAATAGCACGTCTGGATTTGTATAATGCGCGGGCCGGCGGGGGGCCGGCCGAAGCGCGTGAAAGGAGCCGGGATGGCGAACGCACAGCCACTGGAACAGCAATCCTGTCGGCCCTGCCAAGGGGGCATCGAGCCGCTGCGGGGACAGGCCCTGGAGGACCTCCGGCGGCGACTCGGACCGGGCTGGGAGGTCAAAGAGGGGCGGCGCCTGAAGAAGGAATTCAAGTTTGATGACTTTCAGCAGGCCTTGCAGTTCGTCAATCAGGTCGGGGCCTTGGCCGAAGCCCAGGGACACCACCCCGACCTGCATCTGGGGTGGGGCCGGGTGAAGGTGATCCTCTGGACGCACAAGATTGGGGGGCTTCACGAGAACGACTTCATTCTCGCGGCCAAGATCGACCGCATTGAATGACGTCGCCGTCCGTGAACCCCCCGCCCTTGTTGGCGGTCACGCCTTTTCCACCACGACGTCCACATCGACGCCCCGCGTCAGGGTATTGAACACCGGCGAAAACAGGGCCAGTCTCCGGAGCTTCTCCATGTTCTGCTCATCGGTCTTGACCCGGAACCTCACGCGGATATCGGTGTAGCCCTTGGGCACGCTGCTCTCCAATCCCAGAAACCCGCGCAGGTCGATGTCCCCCTCAAGCTCCAACTCCACCTCTTCGATGTGAATGCCCCGCACGGTGGCGTGGGCGACCAGGCTGGTCGTCAGACACGAGGCCAGGGCGTTGAGCAGATGCTCGACGGGATTGGGGGCGCTCTCATCGCCGCCCAGCGCGGGAGGCTCATCGGCATCCAGTTCGAACACCTCCGGGTGGGCATGATCCTCCCCGGCGCTGTAGAAGTGCGAAAGCGCGGTCCGGTTCTGGCAGCCGCTACGCCACCGGTTGTGGGCATAGAACCGACTGACGGCGAGACTGGGATTCTCGCGCAGGGCGTTGATCGTCTCATTGAGCTCGTCGATGCGCACACCATTGGTGACTCGAATTGTCTCTGGCTGTCCCATATCAGATCCCATCCTTTCCGGTTCACGAGGTATTCTCATGTGCCGCTCACGGCGGATACGTCTCATGGTGAACTACCCCCGGAAGCCCCGGCGGTTGCCTAGGGAAAAACCTGAATGCGCGTGAGGGGATTGCTTACGGCGCCGTCGACCCAAGGCGGCCAATCGCACCGGTCGATGCGTATCGCAGATGGAAGCGGATAGCCACCCTCGCATTTTCAGGTTATGCCCACGCCGAGCCCCGATAGGGCTGGACAGGCCGTGGGCATGCCACCCGACTGTCCAAAGGGACCCCATCATCGTCATTCCGGGCCCCGGTGCGGTGGGACGAGGAATCTGTTCAGCATCGCGCAGCGATTCCGCTGATGCAGATGCGGGATTGCGTCAGGTGCCTTATGGAATGCTGTTCCAATGGATCCCTCCCCTCCGGTCGAGATAACGGTGGGATGTGGCGGCATGGTGCCAGGTGCTTATGGAAGGACTGGATGAACGGATTTCTCCACTCCGCCCCGAGCCGGGCAGCCGACTTGCGGACCGCGTGAACCCGTGAAGGTGTTAGGCATGATTGCGGTTCGAATGCGGGGCTCCGGTCGAAATGACATTGGGCGGGGGGCCGCGTCTCATGCTGTCCATGTCCCGGCCCGGCCCGGCAGTCCTCCGCCATGCAGGCCGCCGAACCCATCTGGCAGGACTGTCGATGACCCGGCTTATATCGCACTTGACACCTCCCGGCGGGCCCGTTAGGATGCGGTGCGTCAGGGGGCCGAATGTAAGCGGCTTGACCAGGACAGGGAGCGGCCAGGAAGAAAGGACAAACCATGGCAGGTAACGTGATTGAATTGACCGATGCGGAATTCGACAAGACGCTCAACGAGGCGACGGGGCCGGTTCTCGTGGACTTCTGGGCGCCATGGTGCGGCCCGTGCAAGATGATCGGGCCGGTCATTGAGGAGTTGGCCGGCGAATACGCCGGCAAAGCCACGTTCTGCAAGGTGAACACGGACGATCATCGCGATGCCGCGATCGAGTACCAGGTCAGCGCGATTCCCACGCTTATTCTCTTCAAGGATGGACAGGTCGCCCACCGCTGGACGGGCCTGACCGCCAAGAAGGACCTCAAGGCCAAGATCGACGAGGTGTTGGCCGAATAGCGTAGTATTTGGGTGAATCCGCGGGGAATCTCATGCGTGGGATTCCCCGTTTTTTGCGCTTCGTGGGGGCATCTCAGGCCGCTGGATCGGACGGCGGCGGATCGGCGTCTTCTTCTTGCCGTCGTGCGGGAGGGTCCTGCGGTTCGGGCTGGATGAACTCGTCGATGGTGTGGCCGGCCAGCAGGTCCCGGCGGGCCCGCAGGATGGGCTCCAGAGGATCGGTGTCATGGCCGGTCTGCCCAAACGCGGCCGCCGCGATCGCATCGGTCACGTCGGACAGTCGGATATTGCGGCCCTCGGTCGTCGGCGCATAGCCGACGCGGGGCTCGGCCGTCTCAAACAACAGGCCGCGCGCGACCAGGTGATCGAGCATCTTCTCGGTGAAGTCCGCCGACATGTCGAAATGCGCCGCCACGGCCTCGGCGCTGACCGGGCCTCGGCGGGCCTGGAATTGCTCGACGATGTACATCACGACACGGATCAGGGTCATCTCATCGGCCAGGAAGAGGGGGGCATCGGTCTTCTTCTTCATCCGAGCCAGCTCCGCGGCGTCGAGCGTCTTGAGGTGCTGCGTCGCGTAGGTCAACTGCAGGCCGAACAGCACGATCAGCCACGTAATGAAGATCCACATGACCGCCAGCGGCACCAGGCCCATCACCCCATAGAGCGCCCGGTAGGGAATAAATCGCGTCAGGTAAATGCCGAACAGGGCCTTGGCCCCGCTCCAGATCAGGGCCGCGACGGCCGCACCCCACAAGGCCGACCGCACACTGACGCGGGTGTTGGGCATGACGAAATACAGGAAGAACAACCCCACGGTGCTGATGACATAGGGCAGCAGCATCCGCCCGTACCGCGTCAGGCCCTCCTGCAAATGGGTCTGCGCCATGTAGTGCGTGCTGGCCCAGAAACCCAGACCCAGCAGCAGCGGCCCCAAGGTCAGGAGCGCCCAGTAGTTGACGATCCGATGCACGAAGCTGCGGCTGCGGGGCACGTGCCAGATCTGATTGAACGACCGCTCGATCGTGCCCAAGAGGCCCAGCGCCGCCCAGACCACGAAGGCCCCGCTGACCAACGTGATCGTACCGGTGTCGAGCCGCTCGATATAGCGTTCGGTCAATCGATCGATGTGATCGGTGAGCCTGACGGTCTCGGTGGAACCGTCATCGGGCGATTCGACGGGGTATTCGATCTGGTCCAGATGCGCCGTCTCGTAAAGGAAATCGCGCATCTTGAGCCCGATCTGGCGATACGCCGGAAAGGACTGGAAGACCATCAGCATCACGATGGCCAGCGGCACGATGCCGAAAATGGTGTGGTACGACAGGGCCGCGGCCTGGGTGCCCATGCGGTTTTGCTTGAGCAGCCGCCCACAGTGCCGCCAGAGCCGAAGTTGAAACACCACGAACCGCGTCCACCGGCCCAACTGGTCCGTGGGTCGCGTGAACAGCTCCCTGGCGGATGTGAACATATCAACGGCCTTTCCCCGATCTTGCGGGGTTCATCGGCCCGTGGCGCGGCCGACTTGAGTGCATAACCCGAAGCCCGATAATCCTGGCGGCCCGGACGCTGCGGCGGGAAGCTCCTATCGAAAGAGCCGTTCCAGTCCGCGGCGAACCCCCTCCTCCAGAATATCGCGCCCAATGTTCTCCAACATCCGATCCAGGCGTACCTGGGGGTTGTCGACCGTCCCGTCCACCGCCAAAACGAGGCGGCCGGCGAGATCGTCGCCCACGTGAACGGTCGACACCGGCGGCCTCTCGTAGTCCACGCGATACGGCAGCCGAACGTTCAGATCCAGTTGCTTGTCCAGGCCGACGGCCCCGAAAAAGCCGACCGGATAGCGGTCCACGTGCCACTCCATCGAGTCATATCGCAGCACGCCATCCTTGAGGGTGATATCAGTCGGCAGCAGTCTGGCCGTCACGTCGCCGCGCTTATCGGTTTTCGAGAGCACTTCGGCCAGGAACCCGCGGGACTGCAAGTTCACCTGCTCCATGGCGATCGTGCCCTCCAGGACGGCCTTGTCGGCGTGGCCGCTGCCCAAAGGCACGGCCAGCCGTCGCGATTGAAAGTCCAGCGTGCCGCTGAGCGTCCCCTGACCGGCCAGGAGGGGACCAAGGTATATCAGCAACTCGCGACCCATCTCTTCATTAATGTGAACCCCTTCGACCAGGTGCAGCGGCTCCGCGTATTCGAGCATGCGGGGCGAGGCGGCCAGGTCCACCGTGCCGTCGAATCGCATCGTGCCGCCGTTGGCCTTGGCCTCGGGCACGTGGATTCGCGCGCGGCCATCCGTGATCTTCAGGTCCGCCTGGCCCGATTCCACCGCAACCCCCTTGTAGCGAGTGCCGGCCAGGTCCATCGCGGCCTCGGCCTGCAAGCCCTTGATAAATCCATCGGGCTCGTCGGCGGCATACGTCGACTTGAACGTGGCCCGACTGGTGCCGGCCATGTCCAGGCCGTCGGGAACCACGCCCGGTAGCAAGGGGCTATCGCTCCGCAGGGCGTACTCGGCGTCGAACCGCCCCTCCACCCGGTGCTCCTGCTCGGTTTCGGATTGCGCATAGGCGCCCTTGGTGACGTGAATCTTCGATTCGCCGCGCTGCGCCAACACGTCCACGTCGTGGACGTCGATGCTCTTGGTGGTGGTGTCAATCACCGCCTTGCCCGCCACCGCAACGGTGTCCTGGATGAACGGTTGAGCGTCAGGCTGCCGCAGCACGAGCCCCTGAATCGTACTCGGGGCCACGGAGACCGTCCAGGCCTTGCCGTCGTAGGTCCCTTCGGCCTCGGCCCGCAATTGGCCCGCGAGGCCCATCCCCTCGGGCAGCGGATGGACCACCGAAATAAACGGCATCGCCTTGGCCAGATCGGCCGTGCCGTTGACGTGCCAGTCCATGGGCGTCGTCACCTCGCCGCCGAGCGGCACGTGCGAGGCCGTGAGCTTCACCGTGGCCGGGTCGCTGGTCCACTGCAGCGATTGGACGCTCAGCGCCGTCCAGTCGGCGGCGAACCGCAGATCGAAGGCGGCTTGTGCCTCCGTGGCCTCGGTCCGTGTTTTATCGTTGGCCACGGTCAACCGGGCGAACTTGCCGGTCCCGGTCACGGCGGTGCCGGCCTCGTCGAACCGCACGAGCCCCGATGCCTCGACGTTTCCACCGACCGCCATATCGCCCAAGGGCACAAACTGGGTGACGAACTCCTGGGTCCGCGCCAGGTTCGCCGTCAGCTCAAAGGCCAATCCATCGTCGCGGGCGGTGCTATGCAACGTACAGAAGGGCGACTCGATCTGGAGACGGTCGACCTGGTACCGCTGGTCCTGCCGCGCGATCTCGGCGTCGACCTTGACGGGTTGCTCCAGCACGATTTCGCGGCCCTGCATCGCCCCACGAAAATCCACCAGGCGGCTCTGCACCGACACCTTCTCGGGCCGACCGCGATCGAGCACGATGTCCGCGTCGGCGTCGAGCACGCCGGCGGCCTTGAACGCCTTGCCCAGCAGGGCGGTCAAGGGTTCCAGCGATTCCAGCGAGAGCTTCTCGATCCGGACCTGCACCTGCCCGCTCGTGCCGGCGAAGGTCCAGGCATCCGTCTCGCCCTCGTCGCGGAGCTCGCCCTCGGCGCGGATCGAGGAGCGGTCCTGCCCATCCACGACGGCGGCGGCCAGTTGAAACGCGGCGGTCTTGCCCCGCGGCTGGAGCGTGACGCGGGATTGGACATCCTCGAAACCGACCGAACGCTCGGCGGCGTCAGGGGTGATCATGTGCAGGGCCAGGCGGCCGTCGCGGACCGACACATCCACCGGCCCACCCAACAGGGCGGCGGGAACGGCCGCGGGGCCTCGGGCCGTCGCGGGGGAGGGGGTGTCCTCCTCTATCGGCTTCGGGGCGGCAACCTGAATCCGTGCATCGGGGCCGTCCACTACCGTCGGTCCCAGGATCACCCGGCCGCGCAACAACGCCAGGTAATCAGGCTGGAGCGACAATTCCCGAATGGACACCTTGTTCGACGCATCGGTATACGTCAGGCCCGAGAGCCGAAGGCCGTTGAACCAACTCATACTCAGCGTCTGGGCCTCCAGTTGGCCGTCCAGACGCTGGTTGATCTGTCCCAGCACGAAGCGCTTGCCGGCCTGGGTCGAGATCAGGCAGGGTAACAGCACCACCGCCGCGATCGCCAGGACCAGCAGAACGATCACAATTCTCAGGGCGCGGCGGCGGAACCTTCCGCGGCCGGCGCCGTCGACGTGGGATTCGGGCGCGTGCATGTTCGGTCCCTCCCGTGCAAAGTGTCGAACTGAACTCAGGTGAGCCGACGACTCGGCCCGCCACGTTGGCAAACAGGCACCAGAGCCCCCACGCGGCGCCCCCGGACCGCCGTGCGGCGGTTACTCTTCCAGAATCTCCTTGCTTTTGGCCTTGACCATCGTATCGACGCGAGAGACGCAGTCTTTTGTGAGGTTGTCGATGTCCTTCTTTCCCTTCTCGCGGTCGTCCTCGGAGATCTGCTTGTTCTTTTCCATCTCGTCCAGCTCACGGTTGGCGTCGCGACGGATGTTCCGCAGGGCCACCTTCGTCTGCTCGCCCATCTGCTTGACCTGGCCGACGATCTGTGTGCGGCGCTCCTCGCTGAGCGGCGGGATATTCAGACGGATCATCTTGCCGTCCACGATCGGAGCCAGGCTCAAGTCACTGGTCTTGATGGCTCTCTCGATATCTTTCAGGCATCCCGGGTCGAACGGTTTGATGACGATCATCGACGCATCGGGCACGGCCAGCGTCGCCAACTGGTTCAACGGCGTCGGCGAGCCGTAATACTCCACCCTGAGATTCTCGATGATTCCCGTCGAGGCCCGGCCGGTACGCACCTGACGCAACTCGGCCTGGAGGTGCTCCAGGGCCTTGTCCATGCTCTTCTTGTGTGTCTCAATGATCGGACGTATTGGCATCGAAAAACTCCCATCCCACGAACTGCACATTGACGCGGCCTCGCTCGGCCCGGACGGGCGGCCGCCGATCAGCCGGCGTCTTCATCCCCGTCGTCGATCCGCGTACCCACGGCTTCGCCATGAAGCGCTCTTTCTATGTTGCCCTCCTTGAAGATGTTCAGAACGATCACCTCAATACCGTTGTCGCGACACAGGCTCACTGCGGCTGGGTCCATCACCTTGAGATTGCGTCGCAGGACCTCGGTGTAACTGATTCGCTCGATCAATCGCGCATCGGGGTGCTTCTTGGGATCGGCGGTGTATACTCCGTCGACCTTGGTGGCCTTGATCATCAGCTCGGCGTCCAGCTCGGCCGCCCGCAACGCCGCGCACGTATCCGTCGTGAAGAAGGGGTTGCCGGTCCCCCCGGCCAGGATCACCGCGCGCCCCGACTCCAGGTGGAACAGGGCCTTGCGCCGGACGAACCGCTCGCACAGGGCCACCACCTCGATCGCGCTGAGCACGCTGGTGGGCTGGCCCATCTTCTCGAGCGTCTCCTGCAGGGCGCAGGCGTTGATCACCGTCGCCAGCATGCCCATGTAATCGGCGGTGTTGCGCGGGATATGGCTGATCCGGGCGAACTGCTCGCCCCGCAGGAAGTTGCCGCCCCCCACCACGATCGCCACCTGCGGCCCCAGCGTGCAGATGCGGCGGATGCGATCGGCGATGGCCTCGATCGCCGGGCCCTCGATGCCGAACCCCCCCGGCTGACACAGGCTCTCACCGCTAAGCTTCAGCAGCACCCGTTTGTACTTGATCCCGGCCATAGGCTCCGTCCCATCTCCACAAAAAAAGCACCGAAGAATCCTCGGTGCCTTATTCTATTCGACCGGTCAGCCGATTTCCAGTCGAACGAATCGTTTGATTTTGGCCTGGCCCCCCGCCCGGCCCGCCGCCGCGTCCAGGACCTGTTGCACCGTCTGGCCGTCGTCCTTGACGAACGCCTGATGCACCAGGCAGTTGTCCTTGAGGAACTTGCCGATCTTGCCCTCGACGATCTTGTCCACGATGTTGGCCGGTTTGTTCTTGACCTGCTCGCGGGCGATCTCCTGCTCCCGCTGGAGCACCTCCGGATCGACCGCGTCCTCGTCGACGGCCACGGGTTTCATCGCGGTCACGTGCATGGCGATATCGGCCGCGATGCCCTGGACGGCCTCGGCCGTCGCGGCGTCCGACGCCTCAATCTCGACCATCGCGCCAACCCGGTGGTTGAAGTGCACGTAGGCCCCGATCACGCCCGTCGGACCGGCGGCGTAACGCACGTAGTCGCCGATTTCAGTCTTCTCGCCGGTCTTGCTGACCGTGTCCGTCATGCACTGCTCGAATGACCGTCCGTCGGTCGTCGCCTTCAGCAGGGCCTCGGCGCCCGTGTCCTCCGGACAGGTCAGCAGGCAGCCGCCCAGCGTCTCGGCCAGGGCGATGAAGTCGTCGCTCTTGGCGACGAAGTCCGTCTCACAGCACAACGTCGCCAGGGCGACGGTCTTGCCGTCGTCGCTGCGGACGCAGACCACGCGCCCTTCGGTCGTGTCCCGTCCGGCCCGCTTGGCCAGCGTCGCCAGGCCTTTCTTACGGAGCAATTCCAGCGCCTTGTCGAGGTCGCCGTCGGTCTCGGCCAAGGCCTTTTTGCAGTCCATCATGCCCTGCCCGCTCATCTTCCGCAATTTCATGACCAATGCCGCAGAAATCTCGCCCATCTGTCTTGGCTCCCGAACTGTCGAAAACTATGGTTATTCGCGCCCGTTCCCAGACCTCCGTGCAGACGACCGACCGACGGCCCGATGGCCGGGTCGGAATCAACGGAGACGAAGAGCCGGCCTACTGGGCCGAGGTCTCTTCGGCGGGTTCCGGCGAGGTGGAATCGGCGTTGTCCTGGTCCGGCGTCGGCTCGGAGGATGAGGGTTCGGACGAGTCCGGTTCCGAGGTCGGTTCCGGGACGGGGATGTCCGAACCCGTCGCGCCTGCGTCGGCGGTCGGGACCGGAGGCGGCTCGGTCGCACTGGCCAGCGCCCGGCGGCGCGATCGCCCCCGAGCCGGTCCGACCGGTCCGGCGGCCGGCTTGGCCAGCGTCTTGGCGATCGTCACCGCCTCGGCCAGCTCGGCCAGCAGGATATCGATCGCCTTGAGCGAATCATCATTCGCCGGAATCGCCACGTCCACCATGTCCGGGTCCGAGTCCGTGTCGATGATGCCGATCGTCGCGACGCCCAGCTTGCGGGCCTCGCGCAGGGCAATGTATTCCTTGCGGGCATCGATCACCACGACCGCCCCGGGCAGGCGGCTCATCTTACGAATCCCCTCCAGGTTCGTCCGAATCTTGCGCATCTCCCGCCGCAGCCGGGAGGCCTGCTTCTTGCTTTCGGCTTCCAGCGTGCCGTTGGCCTCCATCTCCTCCAGCTCTTCAAGTCGCTGAAGGCGGGCGCGGATCGTGCGGAAATTCGTCAGCGTGCCTCCGAGCCATCGCTCGGAGACATAGTGCATTCCGCACCGCTCGGCGGCCTTCTGAACGGCCTTCTGGGCCTGCCGCTTGGTGCCTACAAAAACGACGTCTTTGCCGGAAGAAACCACTTCGGTGAGGAGCTTTTTGGCGATCAGCAGCCCCTTCAGTGTTTCCTTCACGTTGATGATATGGATCTTGCTGCGGCGCCCGAAGATGTACGGAGCCATCTTCGGATTCCAGCGGCTCGCTCCATGTCCAAAATGTACGCCCGCGGAGATTAACTCCCGGGCCAGTTCCTTAGCCACCGATAAAGACCTCCCATTGTACATCGATAGACTGTCCTTGTTCCCTTGCGGACTCCCGACAAGGGAATTGTGTCACCATAGGCCCCCCGGACGGACGTGTCAAGGATTTTCAGCAGGTCAGGGCGATTTTTCGAGGGGGGAGGCCGACGGGGTCGCGGGTTCATCCCACAGGGCCTCGATAAAGGCCCGTTTGAGGGGATCATCGTACTGGACCATCAGGTCGTCTTCGATCTGTCGCACGTACTCGCCCGAAACCTCCAGCAGGGCGTTCTGGCGACGCCATCGCCGCAGCGCCCGCCAAGCGTATTCTCTGGCCCATTCGGTCTTGGCTTCGTTCATTTTCTGATCCCCTTCCTGTGATGCTCCCGTTGTCCGTCTCTGTCAGTGTGCAATTCCCGTGCCGCACCAGGTAGGGGCGTGTTGTTCGAGCCCTCCCGGTCGGGTCCGGACCCGACGCCACGGGCCAACCAACCCCTGCATGCCCGGTCACCGCATAAAAAGGTCGTCCAGAACGGTCGAGGGCTTGAATCAAGCGGAACCCGGACGAGCCGGCCCTCGGTGGAGAGGACGATGTGAGACCTTTGGAGCACCGGGGCAGCGGCCATGTGGGCTGGGCCGGGGTTCCCCGCACACGGGACTACCGCGTGGGCAGGATGTGACTGTGCCGTGCGGGGAAGGCCCGCACGCCGCCCCGGTCGAGGTGCAGAATGAGACCGTGGACCGGATCGACGCCGATGCAGTGGCCGCTGAACCGCCGGCGGTCGTATTCCAGCACGACGCGACGGCCCAACTGGCTGCTCCATCGCTTCCAGGCCTCAATCACGGCCGAGCGATCCTCCAACGCCAAGGCCAGCCAGCGGTCCAGGGATCGAATCAGGTCGCGGGCCAGGTCGTTTCGATCCACCGGCTGCGACCGGTGCAGGTCGATGCTGGTGGCATGGCCGGCCAGCCCCGCGCGATCGAAGAAGCCCCGGTCCTGGTGGCAGTTGATCCCCACGCCGATGACGGCACAGTCCCGCGGACCCGTCGCGTGGGTTTCCACGAGGATGCCGGCGACCTTCTCATCGCCGATAAGCACGTCGTTGGGCCACTTGATCCGGGCGGCGGATATCCCCGTTCGGCTGACGGCCTCCGTCGTCGCCACCGCCGACACCAAGGTCAGTATGTCGGCGGCGGATCGGCTCCAGCCGATCAAAAGAACGCTTCCCAGCAGGCTCTCGCCCGGCTCGGCGAGCCAGCGGTTTCCCTGTCGGCCGCGGCCGGCGGTCTGGTGCTCGGCGAAGACGCACAGGCCGTCGTTCTCCGCACGGAGGCGGTATTGCCCGGCGATGTCGTTGGTGCTGGCCGTCTCGCGGAACACGAGAATCTTCCCGCCCACACGGTCCGTGGCGAGGCCTGTCTCGATGCGGTCCACGTCCAACGGTTCCACGTCGGCGGCTCTCCTGTGGCGGCGCATCCCGTCCGGATCGCGCCTAGCGATCCAGACCGATGTCGACGGCGACGGCCGAGTGCGTGATGGCGCCGACGGCGATGCGGTCCACCCCGCACTTGGCCACGGTCAGCACGTTGTTGAGCGTGATGCTGCCGCTGGCCTCAAGCAGGGGGCGCTTGCCGCACAGGGCGTCGCGCATTTCCACCGCGTGCTTGAGCTGCCACTGGCCCATGTTGTCCAGCAGGATGACGTCGATGCCCGGCACGCTCAGGACGCGGTCCAACTGGTTGTCCACGTGGTCCACCTCGACCACGACGAAGCGCACGCCGCGGCGCTGTCGGGCCTCGGCGACGAGGCGCTTGAGCCGCGGCTTGAGGTAGCGGCCCAACTGGGCGAGGTGGTTGTCCTTGAACATCACCGCGTCGCCCAGGTGCATGCGATGATTGTAGCCGCCGCCGCAGCGGACGGCGTACTTTTCCAGCTCCCGCCAGCCGGGGATGGTCTTCCGCGTGTCGTAGATCTTCGCCCCCGTGCCGCGCACCGTGGTGACGTACTTCCACGTCATCGTGCTGATGCCGCACAACCGTTGCAGGAAGTTGAGCACGACGCGCTCGGCGCTGAGCATGCTCCGCAGCGGCCCGCGGATTTCGGCGAGCTTGTCGGCGACGTTGGCGCGTTCCCCGTCCTGCTTGAACGCCCGCAGTCGCAGCCGCTTGTCGTAGCGTTTGAGCACCTCGGCGACCACGTCCATGCCGCAGACGACGATCTCCTCGCGCGTCACCAGGTCGCCCTTGACCATCGCGTCGGCCGGGACCGTGATCTCGCTGGTCGGGTCCCCGTGGCCGAAGTCCTCCTCGACGGCCATGTCGATCAGCACGCGAACCTTTTCCATGTCGGGTTTCTTGAGTCTGCGTCTCATCGTCCGGCACTGTCCTTTAATGGGGGCAGGGCTTGCAGGTCGCGCAGGCGATCCCGCAGTTTGGCGGCCCGTTCGAAATCCAGGGCCTCGGCGGCGGCCAGCATATCCTGTTCGAGCTGGGCGGCCAGCTCGGCCCGGTCGAACTCGTCTTCATTAAACCGCACCGCCTCCTGGGCGATCTTGCGGGCCCGCAGTTGCTCGCTGAACTCCTGGCGAATCGCCTTGCGGATCGTCTGCGGCGTGATCCCGTGATCGGCATTATAAGCCAATTGTATTTTACGGCGGCGGCTGGTCTCGTCAATGGCCTTTTGCATGGCGTCCGTCACCCGATCGGCATACAGGAAGACCGTGGCGTTGACGTTCCGGGCGGCTCGGCCGATGGTCTGGATGAGCGAGGTCTCACTGCGCAGAAAGCCCTCCTTGTCGGCGTCGAGGATGGCCACCAGCGAGACTTCGGGCAGGTCGAGCCCTTCTCGCAGCAGGTTGATGCCCACCAGTACGTCAAATTGGCCGGTCCGCAGATTTCGCAGAATCTCGATACGCTCGAGCGTCTCGATCTCGCTGTGCAGGTACGTGCAGCGAAAACCCTGGTTCTTGAGGTAGGTGCTCACGTCCTCGGCGAGGCGCTTGGTCAACGTGGTCACCAGAATACGCTCGCCGGCCGCCACGCGCTTGCGGATTTCCTCTTGCAGATGGGGAATCTGCCGGGTCGCGGGATGTACGAAGATTTCGGGGTCGACCAGGCCGGTCGGCCGGATGATCTGCTCGACGACCTCGCCGTCGCATTGCTCGAGCTCGTAAGGCCCCGGCGTGGCGGACATGAACACGACGTGCTTCCACGTCTGTTCGAACTCCTCGAACCGCAGCGGACGGTTTTCCATCGCGCTGGGCAGGCGGAAGCCGTGCTCGACGAGCACCTCCTTGCGGCGGCGGTCGCCGGCCCACATCGCGCGGATCTGGGGGATCGTCACGTGCGATTCATCAATGATCAGCAGGAAATCGTCGGGGAAATAGTCGATCAATGTGTAAGGCCGGGCGCCGGGCTTGAGGCCGGCCATGTGCATCGCGTAGTTCTCGATGCCGCTGCAGTAGCCCACCTCCTGGATCATCTCCATGTCGTAGCGAGTGCGGGCTTCGAGACGCTGGGCCTCGAGCAGTTTGCCTTGGCGGCGCAGCTCGAAGAGCCGCTCTTCGAGCTCGGCGGCAATACCCTCCAGGGCCGTCGCGACGCGCTCGCCCGGCAGGATGTAGTGCTTGGCCGGGTAGATGAACACCTGCTCTTCCTCGGCGAGGGTCTCGCCCGATGTCGGGTGCACGTAGCAGATTCGTTCGATCTCGTCGCCGAAGAACTCGAAGCGGACGGCGAACGATTCGTACGACGGCCACAACTCGACCGTATCGCCCCGCACGCGGAACAGACCCCGCGCGAATTCGACATCGTTGCGCTCGTATTGCACGTCGGCCAGGCGGCCCAAGAGGTCGTTGCGCTCGAACGTTTGTCCACGCTGGACGTTCACGACGCTGGCCTGGTAGTCCTCCGGCGAGCCGAGGCCGAAGATGCAGGACACGCTGGCGACGATGATGACGTCGTCGCGCGACATGAGGCTGGTTGTCGTCGACAGCCGCAGCCGGTCCAGCTCATCGTTTCGCGAGGCGTCCTTTTCGATATAAATGTCCCGCTGGGGAATGTACGCCTCGGGCTGGTAGTAGTCGTAGTAGCTGACGAAATACTCCACGGCGTTGTGAGGGAACAGCCCCTTGAGCTCCTCGTAGAGCTGGGCGGCCAGGGTTTTATTGTGGCTGATGACCAGGGCCGGTCGGCCGAAGCGGGCGATGACGTGGGCGATGGTAAAGGTCTTGCCGCTGCCGGTGACGCCCAGCAGCGTCTGGAAGCGACGGCCGGCCTTGAGGGAGGTGCTCAGGCGTTCGATCGCCTGCGGCTGATCGCCTTGCGGCTCAAACTCGCTGACGATCTGAAACTTGGCCATGTCAACCCGCCCCGCCACTGGGCGTGTTCAGTCTGTCGAAACGGCCGGGCGCCTCTGCGCTCGGCGCAAAGCAACGTCCGGACACGCGTGGGCTCGCTCCGGCACGTCCGGACGGAATCTGCAAAAGGGTACGGCTATCGACGGCCGAGCGCCGCGGCCCGCTGCGCCTTGCGCCGCCGCCGCCGGTTGCGCTCCGAGGGCTTCTCGTAGTAGCTGTTCCGCTTGATGTCGCGGATCAGCCCTTCCTTCTCGCACATCTTCTTGAACCGCTTGACCATCTGCTGGACCGATTCCCCTGCTCTGGCTCTGATCTTGATCATGCGTGCTTCACACCTGCTTTCCGGCGACTCGCCTTGATAAGAGGACCTCAACAACCCTAACAGTCCGTTGAAAAACGTACGGGCCAAAAGAATGGGCCCTTCTTGTCATTCCCGCGAAAGCGGGAATCCACGCTTTGCGTGCAGAGAACACACCACACGTTGAGCGTGGACCCCGGATCAAGTCCGGGGTGACACTTTTTCAACAGGCTGCTAACGGAAAACTGCTAAGTATAGACGTGAATCGGCGCGTTTCAAGGGCCAATCCACAGTTCGTGAAAACTTTCGCGCCCGCCCGGCCGGATCAAGGTCCGCACCGGGGCGCAAGCGGATAGCTGGAATACCTCGATATGGGGGTTTATTTCAGCCCACAGCACAACATATTGTGCATTTGGTGAATCTGGCCCCAAGGAAGACCCTTGGCGTAGGCGCTCTGTGGGACTGATCGCATGGCCTCTGGGGAGGGCTTCTGGGCGGCTGCAATCCCGGCTTGGGCCGGGCCTTGGTGTGCCATCCGGTACGGTGGACGACCTGTGCCATCACGCCGGGCGGGCGATACGGTCTGTATCGCCGTCACGCCGGGCGCGCGGCACATCGATTCTTGCGTACGCGCCGGGGCCATTTGTGGATCGCCCGTCCGATGACGTGGCCCGGACATTCTGCCCGTGCGTGTTGCCCCCTGGGGGCATTGTGCGGTGTCGACATGGTTTGATTTTCCCTCGTGACGCCGTTATGCTCTTGGCCCAATCGCCATTCGAACGATGGTTTGTGCGGGAGTGCGAAGCGTGGTGATTATAGCCTTGTCGGACATTCATTCCGAGACGCGGCACTTCGCGGCGATGGCCGAGGCACTGACCGCCGCCGATGTCGTGCTCATCGCCGGGGATATAACGCACTTTGGCGGGGCCACCGGGGCCCGCGAGATCATCGAGGAGCTGCGTCTCTACAACCCGTCCATCCTGGCCGTGCCGGGCAACTGCGACGGCAGGGGGGTGCAGGAATACCTGGCCCGCGAAGGCCTGAGCCTGCACGACCGCCGCGTCGACATCGATGGTGTGGCCTTTGCGGGTCTGTGCCGATGGCTCGACGATGAGCCGGCCGCCTCCGGTGGGCCCGATATGTACGCAAGAGCGGCCGCATCGCTGACCGGTGCCCGGCGCGCGGTCTTCCTCACGCATCAACCGGCTTACGGTACGACCGTCGACACCCTGCCAGGTGGCCGACATGGCGGCAACCGCGAGACCCGCGCCCTGATTGAGCGCATCGAGCCTGTCCTGGCCGTCTCTGGTCACGTCCACGAGGCCGCCGGCACCGACCGCTTGGGCCCGACGACGCTGGTCAATCCCGGCCCCGCCCGCCGTGGCCGCTATGCCCGCATCGTGCTGTCCGAGCAGGTCGAGAGCGTCGAACTGTGCAGCGTATGACGGCGTGCCGACGGCGCCGCGGCCGACCCCGAACCGTCGAGGCAGGGTCCGGCTCACACGCCGCTGGGCTGTCTGCCCATCGCGGCGCGGACCGACTCCTTGATTCG
>DSDH01000294.1 GCA_011055475.1 Phycisphaerales bacterium
ACCCCGCACGGCCCGATACGGCGTCGAATATGCAATATTATACATCATCTGCACGACTCAGCCGTTCTTGCCTGTGCCGCCTAAGGTCGGCCCTTGAATCCATTTTTTCAACGGACTGCTAGCTGAGGTCCACGTCGGCGTCGCCCTTCATGGCGTCGATGAAGCTGTTCAGGTCGTTGGCCCATTTCTGGGCCTCGAGCAGTTCGATCTTGCCGACCTTGACCAGCCGCGCCAGGTGCCGCTCCAGCGTGACCATCTTCTCGCTGACCTGGTTGCGGGTCTTGGTCTGCATGATCGAGTAGATCTGTTCGACCTTGCCCTTGCGGATGAGGTTGGCGACGGCGTAGTTGCTGTTGAGGATCTCCATGGCGACGATACGGCCCTGGCCATCCTTGCGGGGGATGAGCTTCTGGCTGATCACGTAGGCCAGACCCAGCGAGAGCTGGTTGCGGACCTCATCCTGTCGGCCGGGCGGGAAGAAGTCCAGGATGCGGGTGATCGTGCCCACCGCGTCCCGCGTGTGCAGCGTCGAGAAGACCAGGTGGCCCGTTTCGGCGGCGGTCAGGGTCAGCGAGACGGTCTCGCTGTCGCGCATCTCGCCGACGAAGATCACATCCGGGTCCTCGCGCATCATGGCCCGCAGGCCGTCCTGGAACGTCTTGACGTCGCGGCCGACCTCGCGCTGCGAGATCATGCTGTTTTTCTGCTTGAAGAGGTACTCGATGGGGTCCTCGAGCGTGATGATCCGGCAGGCCCGGTCCTCGTTGATCCGCTCGATCAGCGAGGCGATGGTCGTGCTCTTGCCGGCCCCGGTGATGCCGGCGAAGATCACCAGGCCGTGCGTGCGGCGCACGATGTCCTTCCACACGTCGTTGGCGAATCCGATGTTCTGGGGCTTGGGGATGTCCATGCCCAGGGCGCGGATGGCGCCGACCAGGCCGTCGTTGTCGCGAAAGATGTTGATGCGGAACTGCAGCGAGCCGAACGGATAGGAGCAGTCCAGGTCGTTGCCGGCCTCGACCTGCTGGATCTCCCCTTCGGTCAGCAGGGAATACAGCAGGCCCCGCGCCAGGTCGGGCGTGACGGCCTCGCCCTTGAGGCGGACCAGATCGCCGTCGATGCGATAGGCCGGCGTGGTGCCGATCTTGATGTGCAGGTCGCTGACCCGCAGGGCCCCCTGGCGCTCGAAATAGGCCAGCATGTCGGTCATGCTGAGCTTGACCCCGTTGCCCGTGGGGTAAATCTTGTCGTCCGGCGAGTACTTGGTCGTCATACGAGCCTCCCATCCGCCACCCGGCGGCCGCTTAAAGTATACCGCGCGCGGGCCGACAAGGGAAGCGATCCGCGATTCAGTCGCGGCGCCATTGCTGTTCTTCCAGCCGGTCCCGCCGTCCGCGCCGGTAGGCCTCCTCCAGGCGTGCGAGGCTGGGGATCATGGAAACGAGGACCAGGCAGGCCACTCCGCCCAAGGGCAGGAACAGGGCCGGTGAGCCGCCCACGAGCAACCCGACGCCCATGAGCACGCCGCCCCCTTCGGCGATGGAGGCAACGAGGGTGGCGAGGGGGAAGTACCGGACAAGGGCGGCCTCTAAGCTCTCGCTCTTTCCCAATAGGGAGGGCAGGCGCGTGCGGACCGCCGCCGCGGCCACGAGGGCCACGGCGATCATGATGGCCCCGACGACGGCCAACGTGGTCAGACCGAGCGGATCGATGGGGTTGATGTGTCCCGTCCGCTGCACAACCAGGGCGACGATCAAAAACAGCACCAGGCCGGCCAGGATGCAGGACAGGATCAACTGCATCACCCTGATCCGGGGGCGGACGGAGGATTCATCGGTTGTCGGGAGGCGGTCGTCCATGGTCGGACATCCTTTCCTGGGTACTCCACGGGTCATGCCAGGCCCGGCCGCTTGCAGGAGCCGGGCCTTAGAACAGCAGTCTCAGCGCCGCGGCGGCGGTCAGGAGCATAATCAGCACGGTGAAGGCCTTTTGCGGTATCTTCTTCAGGGCGATCACGCCCAGCAGGGCGCCGAGGGGCACGAACACGAACAGGCACACATCCAGGGCCAGCGACGCGGCCGTGATGTTGCCCAACGCCACGTGCAGCGGCACCTTGGTCCAGTTGACGAAGAAGAAAAACCACGCAGCGGTGCCGACGAACTGCGTCTTGGGCAGGCGCATCGCCAGCAGGTACAGGATCATCACCGGCCCGGCGGCGTTGGCCATCATCGTCGTCAGGCCCGCCGTGAAACCCATCGCCGCGGCGAACGCCCAATGCTGCGGCACGTGGATCTGCTCCTGAGCCCGATTTTTGACGTCTTCCCAGGCCCGCAGGCCCAGCATCGCCAGCACGATCAGGCCCATCAGCCGGGCCAGGTACGCATCGTTGATCCTGCCCATCAGGACGGCGCCGGCGCCGATGCCCGCCAGGGCCCAGGGCATGAGCCGCCCGATGTGCCGCCAGCGGACGTTATGACGATGGTAGATGACGGCGAACACATCGGCGAAGATCAGGATCGGCAAGAGCAGGCCGACCGAGAGCTTTGCCTGGTCGCGCATGGCGATGGCCATCAGGGGCACGACAAGAATGCCGAAACCCGGGATGCCCGTCTTGGCGATACCCACGAGCACGGCGCACAGGGCCAGCAGGCCCCACTGCCAGCCGACCAGATCAAACGACGAAAAATCAAACACGATGTCGAGCCTTCATGGTAGTGCCCTGTGCATTCCGCACCGACGAGGTGCGCGGTTCCGGATCAATCGGTGCGTCGGCCGCGAGCGGTGAAGTACAGCCACAGGATCACGCCCAGCAGGAGCACCACGCCGAGCGTGCCGCCGTGGACGTTCGTCCAGCCCATCCGCTCGAGGGCGGCCTTGAAGATCGGCAGGTCCTTGTCGAATTGCTTGAGGATGACGATCGGGATCGCCAGCAGGATTCCCATCAGGGCCTCGCCGGTGATCAGGCCGCTGGCGAACAGCAGGCCGTTACGGTTGCCCTGCTCGACTCGCTCGGCGGGCGTGCGGCGGCGTTTGTGGAAGCGCGCGACGGCCCAGTGGATCAGGCCGCCGGCGAAGATCGGCACCGACAGTTCCAGCGGCAGGTAGAACCCGATCGCCACGGCCAGAACGGGCGTGCGGAAGGGTTTCTTGCGAGCCTCGAGCCACAAATCCAGCACAATGATGCCCACGGCCACGGCCATGCCGATGAAGGCGAACGTCCACGGCATGTCGCCGCGGAAAACGCCGCGCGAGACACTGGCCATCAGGTTGGCCTGTACCGCCGTCAGCGCGCCGTCGCCGGCGCCGGGCGCTCCCTTGAAGCCATAGGCCTTGTGCAGCAGCATCAGTACGGGGGCGATCACAATCGCCCCGGAGAGCGTGCCGATCATCTGCATGACCTGCTGCTTCCAGGGCGTGGCCCCGACGATGCGGCCGGCCTTGAGGTCCTGCATGTTGTCGCCGGCGATGGCCGCGGCGCAGCAGACCACCGAGCCGATGATGATGGCCGCCGCCGGGCCGTTCTTGGCGTCGCGCCCCATGAGGATCACGAGCAACAAGGACGAGACGACGATGGTGGCGATGGTGATCCCGCTGATCGGGTTGTTGCTCGATCCGACCAGGCCGGCCATGTAGGCGGCCACAGCGCTGAAGAGGAATCCGGCGATGAGCATGACCACGGCCATCGGCAGCGAGATGGAGAATTGGCCCACGAACACCTCGTAGACCAGGAACAACGGCACGACCGAGGCGATGATTAGTATGAGAATCCACTTCATGGGCATATCGCGGTCGGTCCGCGGCAGGGGCCCGGAATCGCCGCCCATGGCGCCGTAGGCCCGCAGGCCGCTGACAATGCCGCTGAGCAAGGAGCGGCGCATCTTGATGATCGTCCACAGGCCGCCCACCAGCATCGCGCCGACGCCGATGTACCGCGTCTTGGTGGACCAGAGGTTTCCGGCGGCCTCCACGGCGGTCATCGCCTGGCCGGCCATCTCTCCCTCGGCGTACACGGGCCAGTCGCCCAGCCACGCACACAGGGGAATCGCGATGTACCAGTTGGCCGCTCCGCCCAGGAAGATCAACACGGCGATATTCAGGCCGACGATGTACCCCACGGACAGCAGGGCCGGGCTGAGGTTCGTGCCGCCGTAGACGAGCTTCCTGCCGAACGCCCGGGCGCCCTCCAGCACCTCGGGCCACAGGCCGATGCCCTTGGCGATCAGCTTGAACGCCCCACCGACCAGCGCGGCGATCCCGATGATCCACACGCCGCGTCCGCCCTGCTGGCCGGTCTCCAGGACCTCGGCCGTCGCGATGCCCTCGGGAAACTGTAAGGGGTCCTCCACGATCAGCGCCCGTCGCAGCGGGATCGTGAACAGCACCCCCAAGAGCCCGCCGAAGGCCGCGATGATCGTAATCCACCAGAAGTTCGTCCCGCCGAACCCATCCCAGAAGCCCAGAATGACCAGTGCCGGCAGGGTGAAGATGACCCCCGCCGCCAGCGACTCCCCGGCCGAGGCGGCCGTCTGCACGATGTTGTTCTCGAGGATCGTACTTCGCCGAAACAGCCGCAGGACGCCCATCGAGACGACCGCCGCCGGGATCGACGCCGAGACCGTCATGCCGGCGAACAGGCCCAGGTAGGCGTTGGCCGCGGCCAGGATCATCGACAGCAGCACGCCCAGGATGACCGCTTTGATGGTGATTTCCGCCAGTGGTGTTTCCCGTTGCTCCATGGTCCCTTTCCCGTGTCTGCGTGTCGAGGGTTCAGCGGATGAACTGCCGGGCGAAATGGTCCGCGGTCAGGTCGTGACCGGTGGATCGGCGGATCATCTCGTCCCAGCGATAGCCGGCGGCCGGGCCGAACACCGCATCCCGGAAGTATCGCCCGATGCGTTTGTCGTTGGTGTAGCTGATGTCCTGGTCCGAGGCCTCGCCGAGGACGTTGGCGACGAGGTGTGCGTGCCACTGCGAGGCCAGAAGCTCGCCCAGCATGTAGTTGTGGTAGTAGCACGGCGCGACCGTGAAGTGCAGCTTGGACGCCCAGCCCGCATCCGGTGCGCCTTCGGGCCGATGCACGAGCTGGTACCGCTCGACCAGGTCCCACCAGAGCGTGTTGAGGTCCTGGTCCGGATCGGCGTAGACGGCCTTTTCGAAATGCCACATCACCAGGGCCCAGCGGGCGAAGAGAATCTGCTGAAACTCCAGGTATCGCCGCGTGACCTCTTCGAGCTCGGCCTGCTGCGCATGGCTCAGACCCAGCATCGTCTGCATCCACGCGGCATTGCGGCTGAGCCGTCCGAAGAACATGGCGGCCGCCTCGGTCGTGAAGGCGTGCGCCGGCTCGCGCAGCAGGTACGGCAGGTCCGGATCGTGGTACTTGAAGTACACCGCGTGGCCCAGCTCGTGCAGCGTCGTCTCCATCCAGCGCTCATCGTTGTTGACGTTGGCCAGGATTCGCACATCGCCGTGGCGGTCGATGTCCTCGGCGAAGGCGTGCGGGTTCTTGCCGGGCTTGTCGTACAGGTCGCTGCGGGCCAGGATGTCATCCACGGGCAGGCCGACGCCCGCGTAGTAGTCCCGGCACAGTTGCACGACGTCATGATCGGCGTAATACCGGTCCAGGTCCACCTCGTACACCAGGGGGGTGCGCTGGAAGAACGGGTCGTGGTAGTGCCACGGCCGCAGTTGCTCAACGGCAAGGCCGTAATCGGCGGCGAGAATCCGATCCAGTTCGGCCTTGCGCTCGGCGAAGGGCCCGCGGGTCAGGGCGTCCAGCTCGGCGAACACGCGGTCCACCTCCGAGACATCCTGCTCGCCCGTGGTCAGGACATACGTATGGTAGTTGTCGAACCCGATCGCCCGCACCGCCCGGTTGCGCATCCGCACCAGGCGCCGGTAGTCCTCGACGATGGCGTTGCCCACCTGTTTGCTGGCCCGCCACGCCTTCTGCCGCAACGGCGTATGGCCCTCGGTGGTCATGATCCGGTAGATATCGCTCATGGTCACCGGCTCGCCGTCGATCGTGCCGCGGAAATTGTTGTACCGCTCGGTGATGGACGTGCTCAGCTCGATGATCTGCTTGAGCAAGTCGGGGTCCATGCGGCTGTCGAGGTAGGCCAGATAGAGCTTGTCGAGCTGCCGCCGGAGGAGCGGATCACGGACGCGGCCCGACTCCTTCAGCCGCTTCAAGAGGACGAAGTCGTCGCGATTCGTGTAGATCTCGTGCAGACGCAGTCGTAACTGCTTGAGCTTGTCGAAATCGGCCTTGTCGCCGCTGACCTCGGCGGCGTACATCGTGCGGTTGGTCTCGGCCCGCAACGGGTCGACCACGGCCACGTGGCGGTCGATGAACGCCTGCAACTGCCGCTCCTGCGGCGTCTGGCAGCCGGCCAGGATCAGCGCGACCAGCAGTCCGAGGGTCCCTTGCCAGATTCGCATCGCCTTCTCCCACTACGATCCCAAGGCCCTGTGGCGGACCGGCACTCAGTCGACGAACTGCTGCGCGAAATACCGCGCGCTCAGGGGCTCGCCCGTGGCGCGGCGGATCATCTCGTTCCACGGATACAGATTGCCCGGCCCAAACACGTGCTTTCGGAGGTAGCTCCCGACGGCCCGCTCGCCCACGTAGCTGACGCCGGCCCCCGACGGCTGCTTCAGGACATCGCCGACGAGCCGGTGATGCAGTTGCGAGGCGAACAGCTCGCCGAGCAGGTAATTATGGTAGTAGCAGGGGCTGCTGGCAATATGAATCTTGGCCGCCCAGTCCGGCGCCTCGCGGCCATCGGGCCGGTGCACCCGCTGATACCGCTCGACCAGGTCCCACCAGAGCGTGTTCAGGTCCTGATCGGGATCGGCATAAAGCCGCTTCTCGAATTGGAACATCACCATGGCCCACCGCGCGAAGATGAGCTGCTTGGCCCGGGCGTACCGCGCGGCCACCGGCGCGATCGCCGCGCGATCGGCCTCGTCCAGGTCCAGCATCGTCTGCATCCAGTCGGGGTTTCGACTCAGCCGTCCGAAGAACATCGCGATGCCCTCGGTGGTGAACGCATGCGTGGGACCGCGCAAGAGGTAGGGCATCTCCGGGTCGTAGTACTTGTCGTAGACCGCGTGGCCCAATTCGTGAAGTGTCGTCTCCATCCACTGCTCGTTGTCCGCCAGGTTGCACAGAATCCGCACGTCGCCTTCGCGGTCGATATCCGTGCAGAAGGCGTGCGGGTTCTTGCCCGGCCGCTCGAACAGGTCGCTGCGGGCCAGGATATCGCTCACGTCCAACCCGATCGAGGCGTAGAACCGCTGCGCCAGTTGGGCGATATCCCTGCCCTCGTAGTACCGGTCCAGGTCCAGGTCGTAGACCAGCGGCGTTTCCTGAAAGAACGGATCGTGATAGTGCCAGGGCCGAAGCGCCTCGACGGTCACGCCCGCGTCGGCGGCCAGCCGCGCATCCAGCTCGGCCTTGAGCGTGGCGAAGGGCTCGGCCGTCAGCCGATCCAGCTCATCGAACAGGGCCGCGACCTCGGCGACCGGCTGCTCGCCCAACTCCAGGGTCATCGTGTGGAAGTTCTCGAAGCCCACGCTCCGCGCCGCCTGGTTACGCAGGTGGGCCAGCTTGCGGATATCGGCGGCGATGGCCGGCGCGACCTGCTTGCTGGCCTGCCAGGCCTTTCGCCGCAGGGCCGAATCGCGACTGGTCTTGAGGATCTTCTTGATGTCGTTCTCGGTCACCTCCTCACCGTCGATCCGGCCGCGGAAGGTGCTGAACGTCTGCTCGATCTGCGTGGACAGCTCCACGATGGACTTCATCAGCTCCGGATCGATCTGGTTGGCCAGGTACGCCCGGTACAGGTCATCGAATTGCCGGGCCAGGCGCGGTTCGCGGACCTGGTCGGAGGCCTTGAGGTCCTTGAGCCGCTCGAACGCCTCGGCGTCCCTGTACACCTCGTGGAGCTCCAGTTGCAGTTCGGCCGCCCGCTCATACGCCTCGTCCTTGCCGGTCGTGGCCGCCTCCCACCAGGCCAGCGCCGCGGCCTTGTGCAGCGGACGCACCTGCGCCACGTGCTGATCGACGAACTGCTGCATGCGTTGCTCCTCCCGATTCAGCGATTGCCCGCACCCGGCCGCCAGGACCGACAGAACAACCGCCGACGTGGTAAACACGCTGATTCTCATGATCGCCCCTTTCCGCAGATTCAACGATGCCGTCGGGCCGCCCGGCTCGACCGTAGGGGCCGGGCTTGACGGCGGGGCAGTATACCCGTCGACCCGCCATGGCCGCAACCGTTCATCGCGCGGGATGATGGGACCGGATCGGGTCTACCGCCTCAGCTTGCGTTGGTCGAGGCGCTCGCCGCGGGGCGGCCGCACGGGGATATGCAAGCCGCCGCCGGCCTCCAATTCGTCGAACAATTGATTCCGGAACGCCTCGATCTGCTGCTGGTAGGCCGGCACGCGGATCAGGTTGTGGCGTTCGTGCGGATCGGTCGCCAGATCGTAGAACCCATCGTGGTCCCACACGCCATGATAATAGATGTACTTGTACCGATCCGTGCGGATGGCGAACACGGTGGGCGTGGCGGGGAAGTTCCACTCCCAGTGGTACTCGTACAGGATATGGTCGCGCCACGGCACCGAGCGGCCCTGCAACAGGGGCCAGAACGACCGGCCGTCCATCGGCTTGGCGAGGGCGGGTTTTACCGCGGCCGCGTCCAGAATCGTCGGGGCGACGTCGATGTTCTGCACCATCGGGTCGATGCGCGTGCCGGGCCGGATCAGGCCCGGCGCCCAGGCCAGCATCGGCACCCGAATGGACTCCTCGAAGGCATCCCGCTTGTCGTAGAAGCCGTGCTCGCCCAGGGCAAAGCCGTTGTCGCCCATGTAGACCACCAGCGTGGATCGGCTCAGTCCTGTCTGGACCAGGTAATCCAGCACCCGCCCTACGTTCTCATCCAGGCCGTGAACCGTCTCGCAGTACCGCTTGTACAGGTCGTCGAACGACGGCACCGGGTCATTGTCGTACGGTCCGGTCTCCATGTGATCGACCCCATGAATGCTGTAGCGCCGCTCGCGGACCCAGTGGGGCTGGGTCTGGTAGTTGCGTTCGGTGTTGGCCATCGTTTCGGGGCGCTGGATCTGGGCCTTCTCGTAGCGGCCGTGATGCCGCGGGGCGGGCTGGAACGGGTAGTGAACCGCCTTGAAGGACAGATACAGGAAGAAGGGCCGACTCGCATCCCGACCGTCCTTCAGCCACGCCAGCGCCTGGTCCGTCAGGACGTCGGTCGTGTACCCTGGGAACGTTTGGCGTGTGCCGTTGACGTTCAGAACGGGGTCGAAATACGTGCCCTGCCCCTTGAAGCTCGCCCAATGGTCGAAGCCCGGTCGGGGACGGTCGTCCTCGTGCCCCATGTGCCATTTCCCGATGAATGCCGTCTCATAGCCGGCCTGTTGCAGATACTGCGGGAAGAAGACCGTGCCTTCCGGGACGGGCCGCTGGTTGTCCACGACGTGATGATGGTGCATGTACTGGCCGGTCAGGATCGAGGCGCGGCTGGGCGAGCACAGGGACGTGCTGACGAAGGCGTTGGCCAGGTAGGCGCCCTGGCGGGCCATGCGGTCCAGGTTGGGCGTTTCGAGAAAGTCGGGACAGTGCTCCATGAAGCTCATGAAGTCATAGCGGTGATCGTCGCTGAGAATGAAGATCACGTTGCGGCGCTGCGATTCGTCGGCCGAGCCGTGATGGTCCTGTGCACAGGCCCCGGAAAAGGCCCACGCCGCCACCCCGGCGCCCGCGAGCTTGAGAAACCGCCGCCGATTGCACTGCCTGTCTCCCAGGGGTGCCTGTGTCGCCATGCCACCATCCTTTCCTCAGGCCTGTCACCGCCGCTGCACGACGTCTCTACTATAGCGAACGGGACCGGCGACCTCAACCGCCGAGTCGTCCGGGTCTCGGCGTCTCTGCGTAGGGGTGCAAATGATCAGGCCGGGGTTTTTGCGGTGGACGCCATGATTGGCGGATGGATAATGATGTGCTCTGGTTCGGACGCAAACGCATGGCGATTGCAGCGATCATCGGCGGCTTGGTGTTGTTGACGGCGGGGGCCGAGGTCCTCGTCCGCGGGGCGGTCGGCCTGGCCCGCGCGGTGGGGTTGCCCTCGCTGATCATCGGGCTGACCGTGGTGGCCTTCGGGACCAGCGCCCCGGAGCTGGCGGTCAGCACGCGGGCGGGGCTGGCCGGGCAGGCGGATATCGCCTTGGCCAACGTGGTGGGCAGCAACATCTTCAACGTGCTTTTCATCCTGGGGCTGTCGGCCCTGATTGTGCCGCTGGCGGCCTCGGCGCAGCTTGTGCGGCTCGATGTGCCGGTGATGATCGGCGTCTGCGGCTTGACGTGGCTGTTCGCGGTGGATGGCGCGATCGGCCGTGGCGAAGGCATCGTGCTGTTCGTCGGTGTCATCACCTACACCGCCCTGCTCATCTACATGGGTAAACGAAAGCCGCCCGTCGTGAAGCCGAGTGGAACCGATGTGGCGGCGAACAAGCCGATGCCCCTTGGGTTTTCGGTCGTTCTGGTCGCGATCGGGCCGGGTCTGCTGGTGCTTGGCGCGCGGTGGCTGGTCGATGGGGCGGTCGACCTGGCCAGGCTGCTCGGCGTCAGCGAGCTGGTCATCGGCCTGACCATCGTGGCCGCCGGCACCTCCCTGCCGGAGGCGGCCACCTCGGTCGTCGCCGGCCTGCGGGGCCAACGGGACATCGCCATCGGCAACGTCGTGGGCAGCAATATCTTCAACGTCCTGGCCGTCCTGGGCGCGGCGGCGAGCATCACCCCCGGCGGGGTTCGCGTCGCGCCCGAGGCCCTGCGGTTTGACATCCCCGTCATGATGGCCGTCGCGGTGGCGTGCCTGCCCATCTTCTACACCGGCGGACGTATCTGCCGGGCCGAAGGGGCGATGTTCCTCGCCTATTACGCGGCCTACGTGGCATTTCTGGTCCTGACGGCCGTGCATCACGCCTCGCTGCCCGTCTTCAAGACGGCCATGCTCGGCTTCGCCGTCCCCCTTTCGGCGTTGGGAGTAGGGATCAGCATCGTGCTGTGGCGACGCACGCTCCACGCGGCTCGCACGCCGCAATGATGCGGCAGGACCTCCTCCAAACCCCGCCGCTTGGCCGACGGCAAGACCCGCCGACCCGTTATTGCCCCGTTGGCATCTGACGGAACATGAAGAACGCCGCGCCGGCCAGGCACAATCCCGCCCAGGCATAGTCCCACGTCAACGGCTGCTTCATGTATAACATACAGAAGCCCGCGAACACGAGCATCGTCACGATCTCCTGGATGACCTTGAGCTGGGGCAGCGTGAAGAACGTGCTGCCCAGGCGGTTGGCCGGCACCTGGAGGCAGTACTCCAGGAACGCCACCGACCAACTGACCATGATCGCGATGACCAGGGGCCGCGTCCGCAGATCCTTGAGGTGCCCGTACCAAGCGTAGGTCATGAAGATGTTCGAGAAAACCAGCATGAGGATGGGTAGCAGACGCATAGCCGTCCTTGCTCCAGGACCCGTGAAGGTGCTCCAGCCATTGAAAAGGCCCCGACGATCCGACTCGCCGGGGCTGACACATAATTCAAACGTATTCGCGGCACAGGCGTCAGAGGCGACCGCCGCGACGCTGTGCGAACCATCGCCTGTGCATACTTCTGTTTTCTGGTGCCCTGTTCATGGTCTCTTTTCCGCTATCAATGGCTCCGGCAGTCAAAACCCGCGGACCGGTACCCCACTTAGCCGCCTCGGCGTAAATACGCGGCCTTTCTGGAAGGCATTAGACCAAAACGCCATGCCGCGTCAATGGCCCCGCGGTCGCAATCATCCGGCAGTGGACTCGTGGGACGCTGCGGTCGGGCACGAGGGCACAGGATGTGCGAGCCCTACCGATCATCGCCGCACGCGGGCCTGGAATGCGTCGAGTGCATTCAGAAACGGAGGTGGCAGGCGGCGGACCGTCTCGGCGACGATGGGCGCGGGCAAAGGGCCGTAAAGGGCCTCCGCGACGGCGCCGGCGATGCAGGCCAGGGTGTCGCTGTCGCCGCCGAGCGAGACGGCCAGCCGGACGGCCGATTCGTAATCGGTCGATTCCAACACGCAAATGAAGGCCTGGGGCACGGAACCCTGACAGGAGGAATCGAAGCGATAGGTCGGGCGAATCGCCGCCGTCGTGCGGTCAAGGTCGTACCCAAACCGCCGGGCGATGTCGCCGCGGAGGGTCTGCTTGTCGGCGCCGTGCCGGGCCGCAAAGACGGCCACGGCGACCGCCTGGGCGCCCTTGATCCCCTCGGGGTGGTCATGGGTGACCGCCGCCGACCGCCGGGCCTCGGTCAGAACGGTATCCTCATCATCAAACGCCCAACCCACCGGGCTGACCCGCATGGCCGAGCCGTTGCCCCAGCTTCCGTAAGGCCGGGGATCCTCCGACGCCAGCCAACGACGAAACCCGGCTCCGTAACCGGCATGCGGCCAGGCACGGCCCAGACGGCGATAGGCGGCGGCGTAATCCCCATCGCCCAGGATGGCCTCGGCCGTGGCGATGGTCAGGACGGTGTCGTCGGTGAAGGTGCTTTCGGGACCGAACAACGGGAAGTCCGTGCGCTTGATGCGTCGCCGCCGCGTCTCATAGACCGAACCGATGATGTCTCCGGCGATGGCGCCGAGCATGATCTGTCCTCCCAGAATCGCTGACCGTCAAGGGACACTCACAAGCCAAGATGGTGCTGTTTGAGCATCCTGTCAAGGGCCCGGGCGTTGGGCAGCACGCGGCTCAACTCGGCCCAGAAGGCCGGGCTGTGGTTCTTGATCCGCGTGTGGACCAGCTCGTGCAGCAGGACGTAATCGACCAGCTCCGGTTTGAGCCGCAGCAGGTTGACGTTCAGATTGATGTTGTTGGCCTCGCTGCAACTGCCCCAGCGGCTTTTCTGACGGCGCAGGAAGACGCGGTTGTACGTAAAGCCATGGCGGCGGGCCAGTTCATCGAGACGGCCGATGAGCCGGGCGCGGACCTCGGCGGGGCTGGCGAGCGCGATCTGTCCAACGGTTTGATTGTGCCGGCGTTCAAGGTCCCGGATGCGGGCTACGGTCTTCTCCACCCAACCGCGCTTTTCGTCGAACCATCGTCGCGCCTCCCGCAACGACGACCGCCAGGGATAGGCCACGCGCACCGGCCGAAAGGGCCGGATCGCGATGGACAACCGCCGGGCACGACGGGACCGGGCAAAGATGACCGGGCCGATGCCGTCCAGTTCGAGGGTGGTATTCTGTGCGGCGACGGGGCTCATGGCGACGGCTCACGACAGGCGGCTCTTGAAGTCCTCATAGGTGAAGCGGCGCTGGACGCGGTACGTATCGGTCTGCGGCTCGTAGAGCACGATATCCGGCAGGTTGATGCCGTTGAACATGGTGTTCTTGACCATCGTGTAGTGGGCCATGTCGGTGAACACGAGCTTGTCGCCGGGCCGGAGCGGCTCGTCGAAGGCGTAGTCGCCGATGACGTCTCCGGCCAGACAGGTCGGTCCGGCGAGCCGATAGGTGTGGGGCTTGGCGCCCGGCTCGGCGGCACCGACCACCACGGGGCGATAGGGCATCTCGATGACATCCGGCATGTGGGCCGCGGCGCTGGTATCCAGAATGGCAACGTCCAGGTCGTTGGGCACGATGTCGAGCACCGAGGCCACCAGCACGCCCGCATCGAGCGCGACGGCCTCGCCGGGCTCCAGGTAGACCTGGACCCCGTGCCGCCGGGCGAACTGCGTAATCAGGTCACACAGCAGGTCGACATCGTAGTCGGGCCTTGTGATGTGGTGACCGCCGCCGAAATTGGCCCACTGCATGCGGTCGAAATACGGTCCGAAGTGCCGCTCCACCGCGTCGAGCGTGCGCTGAAGCGCATCGGCACCGAGTTCGCAGAGCGTGTGAAAATGCAGGCCGCTGATCCCCTCGAGCAGGTCCTCCCGGAATTGATCGGGGGGGATACCCAGCCGCGAGCCCGATGCACAAGGATCGTACAGGGCGGTGCGCACCTCCGAGTGCCGGGGGTTGAGCCGCAGGCCGCACTGCACCGGCCGACCGGCCGCACGCACGCGGTCGCGGTAGCGAAGCCACTGCGAGGGCGAGTTGAACACGAGGTGGTCCACCAGCTCCAGCACCGCGTCCATCTCATCATCGCGGTAGGCCGGGGCGCACAGATGCACCTCGCCGCCGAAGAACTCACGGGCCAGGCGGACCTCATGCAGGGCGCTGGCGCTGGTGCCGGCCAGGGTCTTGCGGCACAGTCCGAACGTGCTCCACGCGGCATAGGCCTTGAGCGCGAGGAGAATCTTGCAGCCCGTGCGTTCCTGAACCTCACCCAGGATCCGCAGGTTATCCCGCAGCCGTCCCAGATCGATCAGGTAGCAGGGCGTCTGAAGTCTGGCCAGATCATAAACCATCACGGTCGGACCGGGTCGAACGGCTCCATGAATGTCGCGTTCGCCACGGCAGGCAGGCCGATGGCCTACTGCTGATCGCCCTTTTTCGCCTTGCGCGGGCGGCTCTTGCCGTGGGTGCCGCGATAGAGCTTGCCCCGCCGCGTGCGCTTGTCTCCCTTGCCCATAGCGTCCTTTCCTCACAGTCCTGTCACGCTCTTACGTGTTCTACCCATTCCCACCGGGGCGATACTATACCGCCGCCGGTGGACTGATTCAATCGCTTCGACCAGGGGAGGTTCAGATAGAAGAACACCGCCCCCCCGGGCGCACCGCCGCCCGGTGCGCCGGAGCCCACGGTCCGATGCCGTGCGGAACATGGCCCGACCCACGGGGGAACTTGCGAGGAACCGGATCCCCACGCGGCGGCATGGCCGACACGAGGCCCGGCAGAACCGCTTGTCTAACGACGGCGGGGACCTCGACCGCGGAAACCACCGCCGCCACCGCCGCCGCCTCGCCCCTCATCCTGACGCGGTCGGGCTTCGGCCACGCGGATTGTGCGGCCATCCTGCTCCGTACCATCCAATGCGTTGACGGCCTCGGCCGCGGCGCTGTCATCGCTCATCTCCACGAATCCAAAACCCTTGCTGCGATTCGTGGCCGAGTCGGTAATGATCTTGACGCTCGTGACGGTGCCGTAGGCGGAAAAGAGATTCTGCAACGCGGCCTCGTCAACACCGTAACTCAGGTTCCCTACATACAGCTTCTTCGACATGTTCGCCCTTCGTGTTCTCTTGCCAGACCCGTGGATTCATTAGACCCGGCGGTGCTCCGCCGCGACACACGCGCGGCAACCACCGGGGAAAACGTCGCAAACGGCCGATGCGCAAAACGGTACTGATGGAACGCGCGGACACCCTCCCGGCAGAGGAGGATCAAGGCGTGGGCAAAAGACCGAACTGCGCTGAACATGAACCGATACCGTCCAAGTAAGACCGTTTCTCGAGCCCGAATCGGGCGGCTGACAACGACGGCTGGACGGTACGGGCGGAACACCACGACCCCACACAAACGGGCAAGGCGCCGGACCAGGTCAGCACCGATTGTCAATTCGACCCTCGGACCAGAGCAGTCTACCGGGCCGCGCCGCGGGCTCACAAGGAAAAAGTGGACGGATTTACGCCGCCGGTCCGAGCCGCTCACCTCCTCAGTATACGATGGCGGCGTATCCCACCGCCTCGTCAGAGGTCCGGCCGAAACGCCGCATGACCTCGGCGCTGGTGGTATGGGCCAGCAGGATGCCCCTTTCCCGGCCCAGTTCGCGGGCCGCCGCCACGGCCGCCCCCGCCGCCCCGGGACCACAGGCGCTGAGCGTCTCGAGGGCGCCCGACTGGACGGCCTCGGCATCCATCGCCAGGGCGGCCTCAATGAACCGGGCATCGTTGACGCCTTTGGCCCAGGCCAGGCCCTTGGCCCCTTGACCGGCCGGCGCGAATCCATACCGCGGGCCGTAATGCGTCAGGTCGGTCGACGCGATGCAAACGACGCTGGGCCGACCCTGCAGGACGCGGCTCAGGTCCTTGCCGAACTGAACCGCCTCACAGGTCGCCGGGACCACGATGGGCACGATGCGAGCCGACGGAAAGGCCACCCGAAGCAGGGGAATCTGGACCTCGATACTGTGCTCCCCACGATGGCCCTCCGGGCGGTCCTCGGCGCTGGTGTGTTCCAGGATCTCCCGGGCCATGGCTCCATCGACGGCGACCGGGCCCAAGGGGCCCGCCCACCGTCCCTCGGCCCAGACGGCCGGGCGGGCGCCCGCGTAACGATGCGAGGCCCCCAGAAAAACCACGACGTCAACCACCTGCCCGGTCCGCTGCAGGGCCTGGAACACCATTCCCGCCACGTCGCCGCTGAAAACCCAGCCGGCGTGCGGCACGATCCCGGCCACGACGTGCTCAGGCAGCGTCACGTCAAGGGTTCGGGCCGCCAGGCATTGCTCGGCCTCCTCACGACATTGTTCCGGCACGTCCGGGTAGAATTGCCCGGCGACAATAGGGTTTCGCGTCGTCATCCGTCAGTTCCCCTCTTGCCAATGGGTATTCGGGGCGTTATCATCCGCTCGTTGTTCGTTTTAACGCGCCGGTTTGAATTGTCACGAGGAAAGTCATGGCGGCATCCACACAGCCCCTCGTCGCGGTGGTCATGGGCTCCGACAGCGATCTGCCCGTGATGCAGGCCTGTATCGACCAGCTCAAGGCGTTCGACGTCCCGGCCGAGGTGCGGATCCTCTCGGCCCATCGCACGCCCGAGGTCGCGGCGGAATTCGCCGCCACCGCGCGGCAGCGTGGCCTGCGGGTCATTATCGCCGCGGCGGGGATGGCGGCGCACCTGGCCGGGGCCCTGGCGGGGCGTACCCCCCTGCCGGTCATCGGCGTGCCCTTACAGGCCTCCAGTGGACCGGGCGGTCTGGATGCCCTCTTGAGCACGGTGCAGATGCCGCCGGGGGTGCCCGTCGCGTGCGTGGCCATCGGCAAGGCCGGCGCGCGAAACGCCGCGATCCTGGCGGTGCAGATCCTGGCCCTGTCCGACGAAAGGCTGGCTGAGCGACTGGACACCTTTCGCAAGGCCCAGGCCCAGAGCGTCCTGGAGAAGGATCAGGCGCTGAACCTGTAGTCCGTGAATGACGGCACAGCGGGAGCGATCATGGCAGAGCCCCACGACGCCTTGGCGGGTCAGACCGCACTGGTGACCGGGGCGGCCCACCGTATCGGGCGCGCTATCGCCTTGGCCTTGGCCGAACGGGGCGTCAACGTCGTCGTTCACTGCCGCCACAGCACCGAGGCCGCCGAGGAGCTGGCCGACCTTCTCCGGCACAAGGGCACGCGGGCGTGGGCCGTCCAGGCGGACCTGACCGAGCCGGGCGCTGTTGAGGACCTGTGGAGCCAGACCGTCCGCGCGGCCGGACAGATCGACATTCTGGTCAACAGCGCCTCCATCTTCGAGCCCGATACCCTGTGGGACTGCACGGCAGAGGCGCTTTGGTACAATATCCGCCTGCACGCCTGGGCGCCGCTGGTGTTGGCGCGGGCCCTGGCACAACAGGCCGGACCGGCCCAGATCGTCAACCTGCTGGATGCCCGGCTGGGCGGGTACGACCCCAAGCACGTCAGCTACCAGTCGAGCAAGCAGATGCTCTTTTCGCTCACGCGGATGCTGGCCGTGGAGCTGGCCCCGCGGATCCGCGTCAACGCCGTGGCGCCGGGGCTGATCCTGCCGCCCCCCGGTCGCGATGAGGCCTATCTGCAGAAGCTGGCCCACACCAACCCGCTCCACCGGCACGGCGACACAAAGGACGTCACCGACGCCGTGCTCTACGTGCTGGGGGCCTCCTTTGTCACCGGACAGGTGATCTACGTCGACGGAGGACGGCATTTGGGAAAGGCCGTGCATGACTGAGCCGTGCGACACGATCTGCATCCAGGACCTTCGATTTCGCTGCGTCATCGGCACAAACGAGGATGAACGCCGCGACAAACAGGACGTGATCGTCAATATCACCCTGTTCGCGGATCTGCGTCGCGCCGCGGCCAGCGACCGGCTCGACGACACGATCAACTACAAGACGGTCAAGAAGGCAATCCTGGCGATGGGCGAGGCATCCCGGTTTCAACTGATCGAGACCCTGGCCGAGCGGATCGCGGACCTCTGCCTGGATCAGCCGCTCGTCGAGCGGGTCCAGGTGCGGGTGGACAAGCCCGGAGCGCTGCGCTTCGCCCGCAGCGTGGCGGTGCAGATCGAGCGCTCGCGAAGCGAATCCTCATGACTCCGGCGTATCGGGCAGCGCGGGCCTACATCACCGTCGGGTCGAACATCGATCCGATGGAGAACATCCCCGCGGCGGCGGGGATGCTCCGCTGCACCCCAGGAGTGCGGTTGCTGGCCTCATCCCGCTTCTGGCGGACCGGGCCGGTGGGCCGCACGGACCAGCCGGATTTTGTCAACGGGGCGTGGGCGATCAGGACGGAACTTGATATCCCGACGCTCCAATCCCACTTGCGGGACGTGGAGGACCGGCTCGGCCGGCGACGCTCGGCCGACCGCAACGCCCCCCGCACGATCGACCTGGACCTGGTGCTGTACGGAACGACCATGGACCCGGCACTGCGGTTACCGCATCCGGACCTGGCTCGGCCGTTCGTGTACGGCCCTGTCATGGAGCTGCTGGCGACGGACCCCGACGCGGACGCCATTCGTCGGCTGGTGGTCGCACACTTGGGATCACAAGCCCCCCCACCGGCCAAGGCGGACCGGCCGGGGGTGTATCTGCCGGACCTGACGGCACTTCTGCGCGACATGCTTGTCTGACATCCCGGAGCCACGGGCTGAAGGTCACTGCCTCTCCGCAAGTCAGAAAGCGACGTCGGAAGACTCCTTCCGAGGGCACGTGCCCAAGCATGGCCAACGATGCCGTGTGAGAGCGAATGTGGACGGCATGAAATCCGAGCCGGTCACATCCGCGCCGACGTTGCCTTGGCCCAGCCAAGCCGGGGGTTTGAATCCCTCGGCGTGCTTGTCGGGCTATCGAGCGTGCCCCCAGCAGTCAGGCGTCTTCGTCGTCGGTGCTTTGCTTGCCGCCCGGCAGGTAGCGCAAACGCGGTTTTCTGCGCGGCTGCGGCTCGGGATCGACGGACTTGATGGGCCGCGGCGGACGGGCACGATCCGCGGGGTTGTCGTGCGGGTCAAAGCCCAACATATCCGCCATATCCAACAAGCCGTCGCCCTCCAGCCTGCTGGGCAACCACCAGAGGGGACTGAACAATATGATGCCCAGCGCCTCCTGGATCGTCCGCGCATGGGTCTCCATCGTGGCCATCGAAACCCCGAATCCCTTGGCGACCTGCGGGAAGGGAACATAGGGGTCCTCGCTCGGATCATCGAGAAAATTGACGCGCCCGATGGCATAGACGATCCCCGCGGCCCAGCCGGAGGCCTTACTGCGCGGCTTGAGCCAGCGGTTCACACAGACCACGCCGGTCATCTCGCGGCACAGTCCCTTGTACTCCTCGTTGAGGTGGGCGTCGCAGAAGGCGTCGATCAGCGCCACGATCTCGTCAAAAATCGGCCTGTAGCGATCCGGCACCTCGGCGGCGATATCCTCCAGCGTCGCCGGAGCACCATGCTCCTCTTCGACCAAGCCGTCAAGGAAACCCTCGGCAGACTCGTCCTCGTCGTCCCATTCGTCCTCTTCGTCACCCCAGTCGGCGTACTGTTCGGGGCTCGCCCCCACACTATGAGTGATTCGGGGGTAATGGCCCGGCGGGGCCTGCTCATCGATCCGGACCACGTTCACCTGGTGCCACCAGTCATCGCCGAAATCAAACCAGTATCCAAAGATGTCGTCCACCTCCAGACCCAAATCGCCGATCCGCTCTCGCACGCTGCCGGCCGGACGGCCGTCAAAGGGGACATCCATCGCACCCGGCAGGACATAGCGCCTGGCGTTGGGATCCATCGGCGCCGTCCCGCCGATCTGGAACTCGTACATGTGCTCATCTTCCCGGTCGAAGGCGTCGAAGATCGCCTCGTGCAGGTCCTGGAGGGTCTGGTCGGCGCGGATTTCAATGGTCCGGCACACCACCGGATTCGCCTCGATAAAGGCATCGGTGACGGGGCCGCTGAATAGGCACACCTCGAACGTGAACAATCGGCTGTCGGGTTTGAGCGTCCGCCGCTTCTTCTTGTGCTTGTTATGCTTTTTCGTCATCCTGTATCTCCTTCCCGTCGGCAGCATGCCCCCTACGGCCGATGCCGTTGGCTCATACGTCACACGTTCGCACGGCCTGTTCGAGCGAGGCCATCGCGTCGCGGACCGGGGAGTACTCGTGCGCCACGTAGCCGTCGTAGCCCGTTTCCACGATCGCCCGCATCACCGCAGGGTAGTAGATTTCCTGGTTCTCATCAAGCTCGTGTCGACCCGGAACGCCCGCGGTGTGAAAATGGCCGATGTGCCGGATATTCTTACGGATCGTCGCGATCAGATCGCCTTCCATGACCTGCATGTGGTAAATGTCGTACAGCATCTTGAACCGCGGCGACCCCACGCGGCGACACAGCTCAAAACCCCACGCCGACCGGTCGGCCATGTAACCGGGATGATCGACCTTACTGTTGAGCAGCTCCATGCAGATTGTCACACCGTGATCCTCGGCGATCTTGACCGCCTCGCGCAGGATGAGCAGGCAATTATCCATACCCTCCCCATCTCCGATGTCCGCCCGGTCGCCGGCCATACAGATCACGTTGGGCCAGCCGAATTCGGCCGCGGCGGCGATATTGCTCTTGAAGTCCTCCAGGAACTTGCCATGCAGTGACTTGTCGTTCAGGCCGCGCTTGATCGACCCGGCCCCGGCGACCATCGTCGCGACCAGGCCATGCTTTTTGAGCAACGGCCAATCCGACCGCCCCACAAAGTCCATGCCCGCCAGGCCCATCCGCGCCACGGTCGCGATCCTCTCTTCCGTGCTCATTCGGGCCTTGCTGAGACAGCCGGGGCAGATGGCCTGCCTGATGCGGCCTTTCTGAACGATGCGACCTTCTTGCAGCGTCGGTTGCGCCGCGATTGGCCGTCCGTTCGTCAAGGCCGAGGCGCCGACGAACGCCGCGGCGGCCAGGGCCCTGCGTCGCGTGAACGTATCCTTGGATGGAATCTCGTGATTGCGAGGATGCATGGGTCTGCCCTTTCCTGTACGGTTCTCGTGTGCACTTGTCGGTCGGCCGGGCGCGAGCGTAGCGCCGTCGGATGCCGCGGTACACGTCGGTCGGTTCGGACTCAAGCGGCTCCGATCAGACTCCTCGCCAGGTCCTCTAACCGATCCCGGGCGGGGCTCGCCGGCACGGGTCCGAGTGCGGCGACCGCCGCGTCCACGTAGGCGCGGGCCTTCGCCCAGGCGTAGTCGATACTGCCCGCATCGCGCAAACGATCAATCCACCCATGGGCATCCGATTCGCTGCGCGCTTGCTCGAAGAGGTCCCGCCCCGAGGTCCCGGGTGAGACCTTCAGAAAATGAATCCACGGCAGCGTCAGTTTGCGCTGGGCCAGATCCGTGCGCAGCGTCTTGCCCGCCCGCTGCTCGGAGCCCACCACGTCCAGCACATCGTCCCGGATCTGAAACGCCATCCCGAAACAGGAACCGTATTCCCCCAGCGCGCGGTTCACCGTCTCCCCACCGTCCGCGACATAGGCCCCCAGATAACCCGCCGACTGGAACAACGCCGCGGTCTTGCGACGGACGATCCCCAGGTACGCCTCTTCATCGATCGGCTCTCCGCCCCGGCTGAGATTCTGTCGCAATTCACCCTGGCACAATTCGGCGGCGGCCCGTCCCAGAACGCATCCGATCTCCGGGTCGGACCAGCGGACCGTGATCTCAAAGACCCGGCTGAGCACAAAATCCCCCAGCAGGACCGCCGCGGCGTTGCCATAGAGGTGATTGGCGGTCGGCCTGCCGCGCCGCTGCTCGGCGCGATCCAGCACATCATCATGCAGCAACGAGGCGGTATGGATCATCTCCACGACGGCGGCCAGTTCCGTGTGCCTGTCACTCGGCGTGCCCGCCGCCTGTCCGGCCAACAGCACCATCGCCGGGCGGAGCATCTTGCCGTTCGCCGCGGTCACGTGCCCAACCACCTCGGCCAGGGCGGGGTCTTCGGGAACCAGCGCGCCGGCGATGAAGGCCCGCACCGCGTCGAACGACGCGGCCAGCGGCGCCAGACACGCATTCCGCGTCGACGGATCGGCGTCGAGCGCGGCCGGATTGGGCTCAGGCGTGGGCATAGGCGTAGAACTTTTCACGGAGACGCTTCGTCACCGGGCCCGGAACACCGGCCCCCACCGGCCGCCCGTCCATCTCCACGACGCCAATCACCTCCGCCGCCGTGCCCGTCAAGAACAACTCATCGCAGGCGTACAGATCGAAGCGGACCAACTCGCGCTCGACGACCTCGATGCCGTCCTCGCGGGCCAGCCGGATCACGACCGCACGGGTGATGCCGTCGAGCGAGCCCGATTGCACGGGCGGCGTATACACCACCCCCTTGCGAACGATAAAAACGTTGTCGCCGGTGGCCTCGGCCACATAGCCCATGTGGTTGTACATGATCGCCTCGCTGGCCCCGGCATCGAGAGCCTCGATCTTGGCGAGAATGTTGTTCAGGTAATTGAGGCTTTTGACCTGCGGCGGCAGGGCCATCGGATGGTTCCGCACCGTGGTGGCGCTGATGACCTTCAGGCCCTTCTCGTACAATTCCTCGGAATAGAGCTGGATATTGGCCGCGATAATGAACAGCCCCCCCTGCTTGCACAGAAACGGATTCAGACCCAGGTCGCCGGCACCGCGCGTGACCACCAGCCGGATATATCCGTCCACGATATTGTTCGCGCGAACCGTCTGCTCCGTCGCGCGGCAGATGCCCTGGCGATCCATGGGCAGGGCCAACCGAATGGCGCGAGCCGAGGCGAGGAGCCGGTCGATATGGGCATCGAACTCGAAGATCTTGCCGCTGTACACGCGGATCCCCTCGAACACGCCGTCGCCGTAGAGCACCGCGCGATCGAAGATGGAGATCTTCGCTTCGCTTTCGTCCACCAGTCTGTCGTGCAGCCAGATCTTCCGACCCATCAGGTCCTCTCCACGTGTGTTGTGCCGATCTCGGCCTTGCCGGGCTCGCCCGCTACGTTGCCGCAATTACTCCGTCCACCAACCGCACCACCCGATGGGCCCGGCCGGCGATTCGCTCATCATGGGTGACCATCACGATGGTCTGTCCGTCCCGGTTCAACGCCTCCAGGGCCTCCAGGATACCACGTCCGGTCTCCGAGTCAAGGTTTCCCGTGGGTTCATCGGCCAACAGCAGGGGCGGAGCGTTCATCAGGGCCCGGGCGATGGCGACCCGTTGCCGCTCGCCGCCGGACAGTTGATAGGGCTTGTGTCGCAATCGATCGGCCAAGCCGAGCTTCCCC
>DSDH01000122.1 GCA_011055475.1 Phycisphaerales bacterium
GGGTTCGAATCCCGGTTTGGAGGCCACTTGGCCGTCTTCCATGGGGATGACCAGGGTCTTGTCGACGATAGCTCGCTCGTAACGCCAGCGCGTCGGGCTCCGTGTATCCGGAGCGCCGATCAAGGCGATGACCTGCGAGCCGGTCTGACCGACTTTGATCTGGCTGTACGGCCGCTCCTGGGGCTGCTGACAACCGGCCAGAAACACCATCAGGGCCATCATGGCTGCATACGTCGGAACTCTTTTCATGACAACCTCCTTTCCCAAATTCACAGGGCCGCATGGGCCCCTCTAAGAGAACAACCGTTGAAGAGAATATACTAGTAAAACTACGGGAGAACAGGGAAAAGGTTTGCGATCTTCTTGGAATATCGCGCCAGGCGGCACCCCTCCTGGCGCGATATCGTATGCCGGCTGTCGCGCCCCATCCAAGTAAAAGACTAGTCCTATCTTTGATAAGGTGTTTTGGCGCGGACTGACGGCCAGTCATGTTTGCACCGAGCTCTGAGGCAGGACCGATTTAGGCCGAGAGAGGTTGTTTTCTTGCAATTTTGCGGTTTTTCGCTATAATAGGCTTTTACGAGCGCGGGGGCTCTCAGAACGCTCCTTTCGGCAGTCTCTGGAGAAAGGGTAGGTGCATCATGAAACGATACGACACTCTGCATTTTCTCATCCTCTCCTGCATCCTCTCGCTGGGGCTCACTCGGCCAGGCTGGGCCTTGGTCATCAGCGAGTTGATGTACCATCCGGTTCTAACGGACGGCGGCCGGGATGAAGAGCAAGCCCTGGAATTCATCGAGATCTATAATGATCGGGCGGTTTTCGAGGACTTGGGCGGATGGGCCTTTACCGATGGCGTATCCTTCACGTTTCCGGCCGAGACGATCCTGCCGGCCGGGGGCTACCTGGTCGTTGCCAAGGATCCCAACGCGGTCGAGGCCGCTTATGACCTGGAGGGTGTGCTGGGGCCTTATGAGGGCCGGCTGGACAACGCCGGCGAGCGGCTGACGTTGTCCGATGCGGCGGGACAGATCGTCTTGTCGTTTCGTTATGACGACGACTGGCCTTGGCCGGTGAGCGCCGATGGCACAGGGCACAGCCTGATTCTGGCCCACCCCGGCGGCGACCCGGAAGAGGCCTCCACGTGGGCCCCTTCGACGTTCATTGGCGGCACCCCCGGCGGACCGGATCCCTCCCAGGCCGAGCCGGAGGACCCCACGCTCGTGACGCTTATCGACATCGGTTCGCCGGGGCGATACTTCAAGGGTACACAGGAGCCGTCTCCCGGTCCTGGCGGTGAACCAACAACCGCCTGGACGCAGATCGCCTTCGACGACACGACCGCCGGCTGGCTCAGCGGACCCAACGGATACGGCTACAGCAACCAGGCTGAGGAGACCCAGTACATCCGCACGACGTTGAGCGACATGAACGGCAATTACATCTCCGCCTATGTCCGTCTGCGCTTCGAGCTGACCGAGGAGCAGATCGCGACCTTTTCACAGTTGAGCGCCGAGGTGCACTACGATGACGACTATGTCCTGTACCTGAACGGCACCCGCGTGGGCGCCTCCGGTGCGGTCGTCCACGATCCGCCGGCCTACAACTGGGGGCGGGGTTCCGGCTGGGACGGACCGGCCGATGCGCTGGACCTGACCGGCAGCTTGGGCGGGCTGGTCGTCGGCACGAATGTCTTGGCTGTCCAGTTCCACAACTGCAACCTTTCCGGCAGTAGCGACGCTTTTGTGGCGCCCATCCTGCGAGCCGTGGTCGAGCCTGAGTCTTCGGGTGCGGATGATCCGCGGATGCGCCTGTGCATCAACGAGATTCTGACCAAGAACACCGTTCAGCCTTCTCTGGATTGGCTCGAACTGTACAACCCCGGTCCGGTGCCGGTGGACCTGAACCGCGTGTACCTCAGTAATGATCGCCTGGACCTGCTCCAGTACAGACTGGCGAGTGGTCCAGTCCTGCAACCGGGACAGTTTCATCTGGTCCCCCGTAGCATCGGCGGGTCCGAGGGGTTTCCGTTCGGTTTGCCCCTGGCCGGCGGAGAGGTCTTCGCAACGCTCGGCAGCAATGATGACCCGCCACGGCCGATCCGCGTGCTCGACGCCGTGCGATTCGGTCCTGTCGAGCCGGGCATAACGCTGGGGCGTTATCCCGACGGGGCGGATAACTTCGTGGCGCTGTCGCTGCCCACGTTGGGCACGCGCAACGCCGGGCCGCTTCGGCGGAGCATCGTTATTAACGAGATCATGTATCACCACGGCTTTCGCGATGAGCGTTACGAATACGTGGAGTTGTACAACCGCGGTCAAGTGCCCGTGGACCTGAGCGGCTGGGCCTTTACCGATGGGATCGATTACACGTTCGAGCCGGGTACGATCATCCCCACCGATGGATACATGGTCGTCGCCAAGGACCCCAACTTGCTGGTGACGGTGTACGACAATCTCGTCATTGGCCAGAACCTGGTCGGGCCCTACGGTGGAAACCTGAGCAACCACAGCGATCGGCTGCGTCTCTCGTATCCGTTCGAGGAGATCGACCCGGAGGGCGGGGCTTCGACCATTCACTACATTCCGGTCAGCGAAGTGACCTATTACGACGGCGGCCGCTGGCCCGTCTGGGCCGACGGGCAGGGGGCAAGCCTGGAGCTACGTGATCCGGACAGCGATATCGACACGCCCGACGCCTGGGCCGCCAGCGACGAGAGCGGCAAGACGCAGTGGGAAGAATTCAGCTTCACCGTAGACGCCGCCGATACGCGTTACACCCATGACCTGATCAACGTCTTTCAGATTCTGCTGCTCAACCGCGGCGAGGTGCTGCTCGACGGTCTGCAACTGATCGTCAACAACTCGCAGCGGCTGGCCAATGGCGGTTTCGAGAGCGGAGCGGCCAGTTGGCGATTCCAGGGCAATCACGTGCGGTCGTTTGTCACGACCGCCGACCAGCGTTTCGGAAGCCGCGCGTTGCATCTGATCGCCAGCGGCCACGGCGATCCGGGGGCCAACTGCGTCAACCAGTCGATCACGGGCGTGACCGCGGGCACGGTGACGTTCCGCGGCTGGGCCAAATGGCTCCGGGGCAGTCCGTACCTGCTGTTGCGGACGGCGCGGGAAAGGGCGCCCGTTCAGCCCCCGCGCCCGGCCCACGCGTTTGAGCTGACCATGCCCGCGAACCTGGGCACCCCAGGGCGGCGCAACACGGCGTACACGGAGAACCGCCCCCCGACTATTCGCGACGTGCGGCACGATCCGGTCCTGCCGCGTGCCGGCGAGCCGATTGTCGTGACCGCGTGCCTGACGGACAACGACGGCGTCGCCTCGGCGACGTGTTATTACCGCTCGGAAGGCCAGGCCTCTTTCACGGCCTTGCCCATGGTCGACGACGGTTCCGGCGATGATGCGATTGCCGGCGACCACGTCTACACGGCCACGATCCCCGGCGCTGCGGCCGGCACGATGCGGGCCTTCTACATCGAGGCCTCGGATGGAGCGGTGGCGGGTCGGTTTCCGACGCCGTTGGAGCCGTCGGCCGAAGTGCCGAACCGCACCTGCCTGGTCCGCGTGGGCGATGCGCAACTGCCGACGCGGTTCGCCCGTTACCGTGTTTGGCTCAGCAACGACGTGATCAATACGTTCACCTCCCGGCCCAATTTGTCGAACGAATTGCTGGACTGCACCTTTGTGTACAACGACAAGGACGTGTTCTACAACGCGAGGATTCGTTTTCGGGGCAGCCCGTTCATCCGCAGCGGCTGTTGCCGCGACCCGCGCGATCGTTATGCCTACCGAATCGACTTTAACCCGGACCAGCGGTTCCGGGGCCGCGAAGAGATCAACTTGGACAACACGGAGGGGGGCAACCGCGGACCCTTGCAGGAGCGGGCCTCGTATTGGTTCTATAAAGAGATGGGTCTGCAACACTCGCGGCAGGAATACGTCCGACTCATTATCAACGGTCAAAGCCATTTCATCTATGAGGACGTGCAAAAGATCGACGGCGACTACGTCGACGCCTGGTTCCCGGAGGACACCGACGGTTACATCCACAAGATCGACGACTACTTCGAATACACCGCCGACGGCACCGGCTTTGCCAACTTGGATGAAGGCCTCAAGTATGACGGCGCCCATCCGTTGTTAAAGGAAACGTACCGCTGGGGGTTCGAGAAGCGCTCGCACCGCGAGGACGACAACTGGGAGCATCTGTTCGACTTTGCCGTGGCGATGAACACGCCGTCGAGTGATCCCGGCTACGAACAGGCCGTGGAGTCGGTGATTGACCCGCAGCATTTCGCGCGGGTCCTGGCGATCCGACACGCCTGCGGTGACTGGGACAGCTACGGTTATACCCGCGGGAAGAACAACTACTTCTATTACGCCCTGCCCGAGAGCCGCTGGTACCTGCTGCCGTGGGACATCGACTTTACCCTCGGATCGGGTCACGGCCCGACCACCAACATCTTCCAGGTGGACGGCGGCAAGTTCCCCGAGGTGGCGCAATTCCTCAACTACGGCAAGTACCGTCGGATGTATCTGCAGGCGTTCGCTGAGCTGGTTGACGGTCCGTGGAAGACCTCGTACGGCACGGCCGAGCCGCCCACGGCGTTCGATCGCTTCCTGGACGACGCGGCGGCGGCGCTGATCGCCGATGGCCTGGGCGATGGCCGACGGGACGGCATCAAGCAGTTTGTCCGCGATCGGCGCAACTACATCCTTTCGCAGATTCCCTCGCTGGTCTTTGCGATCACCACGAACAACGGCGACGATTTCTGCACGGCCGGCGAGACGACCGTGCTCCAGGGCGTCGCGCCGCTGACCATCGCGGGCATTGCCGTCAACGGCACGCCCACCGAGGCCGAGTTTTCCGGCAACAACGCCTTCCGCGTCGAGGTGCCGCTGGCGATGGGGCCCAACGTGATCACGCTCCAGGGGCTCAACGGCCTCAATGAACCGGTGCCCGACGCCGTCGATACGATCACCGTGACGCGCGTGCCGCCTACCCTGATCGAGGGGGTCGTGCCGGGCGTGGCGTGCAATGATCGCACGGCGGACCTGACGATTTTCGGCGGCGGCTTCATGCCGGGCTCGGCCACGACCGTGACGCTGACCAACGCGTCCAAAGAGATCGGTTTCGATGCGCTGTACGTGCAGTATACCCAGTCCTTCGACAGCATCCACGCCGCAACGCTGCTGCTGGACGATCCGGAGCGCGGCGTGGGCGACCCCGTGCGGGCGGTCCACCCCGTGATCAACCTGTACCAGACGGGGTCCGAGGGCATTTTCGTCCCAAGTGATCAGTTCGCCCCGCCCTATAACACGGGGGATCCATCGAACTTTGCCGTTCGGTTCACCGGGTACGTCTACGCGCCGTCGCCGGGTGTCCGATACTTCGGGGTGAACAGCGATGATGGATTCGCGCTGTGGATCGACGGCCAATTGGTCGGCGAATACGCCCTCCCGCGTCCCCCGGCGACCAGCGACGTCAACGGCAACCTGACGGCCGGGACGATGACGTTCGACTTCCCCGCCGCGGGGACGTACTTCCTGCAACTGGACTTCTACGAGAACGGCGGCGGCGAGGAGGTCGAGCTTTTCCAGACCGATTCCAACGGCGGCAACCCGCGGTTGATTAATGTGGATGCCGAGTTGATCGTCTACCGCGATGCGGTGGTGCGCATTGACGCGCACGAGGTCGAGGTCGTCGATGAGCACACCCTCACCTGCCAGGTGGACCTCGCCGGGGCCGAGGCCGACGCGTGGGACGTGATCGTCACGCCCGAGTGCGGCCAGGCCGCCGCGGGTCGCCTGGACGATGGCCTGCGGATCGTCACCCCGCCGGTCGGCGCCGTGGCCTGGGACGTGACGCCAAGCGACCCGGTGGTCTCCGTGGGACGTGAAGGCGGGGATTGGACCCCGACGGAGCACGTCTTTGTGGTGACTAATACCGGATCCAACGCGCTGGCCTGGTCCGTATCAAAGGGCGCCGCGGTCGACTGGATCGACTGGCCCACGCCGGCCGGCGGCACGCTCGCCCCCCAGGACAGCGCCCCGGTGACGGTGGGGATCAATGCCGCCGCCGCGGCCACGCTGCCGCCGGGCGAGTACGAGGCGCCGATGGTGTTCTCCATCGGGTGCGGCGGCACGGCGCCGGCCGCAATGGTGCGCACGGTGCGGTTGGTGGTGCACTACGCGGCCGACTTCAATCTCGATCATCGTGTGGACTGGCTCGACGCGGCCATGCTGGCCGAGGCGTGGCTGGCCGAGTGCGGCCCGGCCGATCCCTGCGCCGCGGTGGACCTGGACGATAGCGGAACCATCGGGGTGGGGGATCTGCTGATCCTGGGCCAACAGTGGCTCGTAACGGGGCCCTGATCCGCGATTGCCGCGCGGACCGAGGGGGTTGTCTGCGCCTGGCGGATTCGTCTGTTCACAGCGGGCGGCCGTGGGTATAATGAATCGGTCCGTTCGGGGCATGCCCTTGTGCGCGGCAGCTCCGATGAACGTCCTCACGGTCACAGGCAGAGAGGGACAGTCATGAGCCCACGCGTGTCGCATTCCACGTCGCAAGCAGATCGTATCCCCGCTGGGACCACCAGCCGTCGGCGTTTTCTTTCGCAAAGTGGCCTGGTGGCCGGCTCGGTGCTGGCCGGGGTAAACCTGGCGGGCGTTCACGCCGCCGAGGACAACGTGATCCGCCTGGCCTTGGTCGGCTGTGGGGGGCGCGGCAGCGGCGCGGCGGCCAACGCCTTGAGCTCCTCCAGCGGGCCCACCCGCCTGGTGGCGATGGCCGATGTATTCGAGGATCGCCTGAAGGGCTCGTACAATGCGCTGCAGGCTCAATTCAAGGAGCAGGTGGACGTGCCCCCTGAGCGGCGATTCGTCGGTTTCGACGCGTATCGCAAGGCCATCGACGCCGTCGGGCCCGGCGGGGTGATGATTCAGGCGACGCACTCGGCGTTTCGTCCGCTGCACGTGGGTTACGCCATCGAGAAGGGTGTACACGTCTTCATGGAAAAATCGTTTGCGCCGGACCCGGCGGGAACGCGCCGCATCCTGCAGATCGCCGACCAGGCCAAGCAGAAGAACCTGAAGATCGGCTGCGGGTTGATGTGCCGACACTCCTCGGCCCGACAGGCCATGATCGACAAGATCCGCGAGGGGGCCCTGGGGCAGATCGTGCTGATCCGTGCGTACCGCATGGACGCCGGCATCCGGCTGGAGCCGTTTCCCGGCAACCAGAGCGAGGTGCTCTGGCAGTTGCGGCGGCCCTACGCGTTCCTCTGGGTCAGCAGCGCGCAGTTCATTGAGTGGATGGTCCACCAGATCGACGAATGCTGCTGGATCAAGGACGCTTGGCCGGTCTCGGCGCACGGCCTGGGCGGGCGCGAGCCGCACAGCCGGGACGCCGCCCAGAACATGCATACGTACGGCGTGGAGTTTACCTTTCCCGACGGCACCAAGGCCCAGATCAATGGCCGGGCGATGCCCCATACGCACGGCGACTTCGCGACGTTTGTGCACGGAACGCGGACGGCCGGGCAGTTCTCGGGCAACGTGCACGCACCCACGGTATACATCTTCAAGGATCAGCGCTGCGCGCGGGACAACATCGCCTGGCAGCCCGACCGCGAGCGGATCAGTCCCTACCAGGTCGAATGGGACGTGCTGCTGGAGGCCATCCGCAAGGACAAGCCGCACAACGAGGCGCACCGGGCGGCGCATGCCAACTACGCGTCGATTATGGCGCGGGCGGCCGTTCACGAGCAACGCATTATCACCTGGGACGAGGTGACCGCGTCCGAGTTTGCCTTCTTCAAGGGTGTGGCGGACCTGACGGCCGACAGCCCCGCCCCGGTGCAGGCCGACGCCGACGGGCGTTACCCGGTGCCGGTCGCCGGGCAGTGGAAGGAAGTCTGATCCGTGGCTTGAGTGAAGGAGAATCCTCGATGAGTGCACACCCTGCGAAAACACGCGCCGGATGGTGGCGTGCGGCGGTGCTGGCCTGTTGCCTGGCGGCGGGGTCGGCCCGTGCGGACGAGCTCTGGGCCTTCTACAAGGGCCAGGATGGGCCCGGCGCGGGCAAACGCATCGTTCTGATCAGCGGCGACGAAGAATACCGGTCGGAGCAGGCCCTGCCACAAGTGGGCAAGATTCTTGCCCGGCGTCACGGTTTCGATTGTGCGGTGCTCTTCGCGGTGGACCCGGCGACGGGCACGATCAATCCGAACGTGCGGGACAACATCCCCGGCCTGGCGGCGCTGGACAAGGCCGATCTGATGATTATCTTCACGCGGTTTCGGGCCCTGCCGGATGAGCAGATGCGGCATATCGACGCGTATCTGAAAAGCGGCCGGCCCGTGATCGGCATCCGCACGTCCACGCACGCGTTCCTCTTTCCCGGCGACAGCCCCTGGGCCCACTACGGCAACGGATACAACGGGCCGAAGGCCGAATGGATCGACGGCTTTGGCCGGCTCGTGCTGGGCGAGAAGTGGATCAGCCATCATGGCCATCACAAGCACGAGAGCACGCGCGGGATCCTCGCGCCCGGTGCGGTGGACCATCCGATCACGAGGGGCCTGCGGGATGGCGACATCTGGGGACCGACCGACGTTTACGGCGTGCGCCTGCCGCTGCCCGGCGACAGCAGGCCCATCGTGCTGGGTCAGGTTCTGAAACGCAAGGGCCCCTTCCTGGAGGAAGACCCGCTACACGGCATGCGGCCGGATGATGGGCCGCCGGTGGCCGGGAAGAACGATCCCATGATGCCTATCGCCTGGACCCGCACGTACCAGTTGCCCGGCGGCAAGTCCGGGCGGGCGTTTACGTCCACCATCGGCGCGGCGAACGACCTGCTCAGCGAGGGCACGCGGCGACTGCTGGTCAACGCGGTGTACTGGGCCTTGGGCATGGAGGACAAGCTGGAGCCCGCGGGCGCCAAGGTCGATCTTATCGGGGTCTACAAACCCGACGGGTTTGGCAACCGGCCGGATGACTACTGGCGCAAGCTCGCTCTGCGACCGGCCGAGCAGTGAGTCCGTAGGCTTATTTGGCGACCGGCAGGTCGACGCTCTGCGCCCATTGCCCCCAGGCCGCCGCCATCGCGCGGACGCGGTCGGGGTGCTGCGCAGCCAGGTCTCGCGTTTCGGTGAGGTCGTCGGCCAGGTTGTACAATTCCCAGCGATCCTGCGTCCGGCTGAAGGCGACAAGCTTCCAATCGCCCATTCGGACCGCCCGGCCGCCGACGTGCTCGAAGAACAACGCCTCGTATCCATCCCGCGTCCGTCCTCGCAGGACGGGCCCCAGGCTCTTGCCCATCAGGGGCGTCAGGGCGTGCCCCTCGTAGCTGTCGGGATACGTGGCCCCGGCCAGCTCCAGGCAGGTCGGCATCAGGTCCATCACGTGCCCGACCTGCGAGCAGACCGCCCCTGGCGGGGTCTTGAGCCCCGTGGGCCAGTGCACGATCAGCGGCGTGTGGCAGCCGCCATCGAACGACTCCTGCTTCCAGTAACGAAACGGCGTGTTGGATGCGCTGGCCCAAGGTGTTCCTATGCCCATATAGGTTCGCTCCGAGCCCAGCAGCTCGATCGGCGACGTATCGTACATCACGGGTGTGCCGTCCCGCGTGTGGCCCGTGCGGTCATAACCCGGCCCGTGCATGATCTCGGGCGAGGCGCCGTTGTCCGACAGGAAGAAGATCACCGTGTTGTCCAGTTGTCCGGCCCGCCCCAGGGCCTCCAGGATCCGGCCGGTGCTCTGGTCCACGCGGTCGACCATGGCCGCGTGCACCGCCATCTTTCGCGCCTCGAAGGCCTTCTGCTCGTCCGAGAGGGTCTCCCACGAGCGGCCCCGCGTCTGGACCGGCGGCAGCGGCGTATGCTCCGCGTCGAACAGCCCCGTGGCCACCTGCCGCCGGTAGCGGTCGGCCCGCAACTGGTCCCAACCGGCCTTGTAGGTATCCTTGTACTTGGCGATGTCTTCGGGCCGGGCGTGCAGCGGCCAATGCGGGGCGCAATGCGCCACGTACAGGAAGAACGGCTCGGACCGCCCGGCCCAATCCTGAATGTAATCGACCGCCTTATCGGTGATGGCGTCCGTAAAGTAGTAATCCTCCGGCACCGACCGCACCGGTTCGGTTCCCTCCACCAGCGAGAACGGATCGAAGTGATTGATCACCCCCCAGATGACGCCATAGTGCTTGTCGAAACCGCGGTTAACCGGGTAGGTCTCCAGCGGGGCAAAGGGTTGCTGAGGATCGTAGCGGTGGTCCAGCCATGCCTGGTGCCGTTCGGCATCCGGCAAGACGGGGGTTAGCGACAAGTGCCACTTGCCCGCCATCCCCGTGCGATATCCGGCCCGGCGCAGGGCCTCGGCAATGGTCAGGCCGTTACGGGTCAGGCTGCGGCCATTGACCGTCAGGCCCACCTGGTGCGGATACTGGCCCGTCAAGAGGCTCGCCCGCGTCGGGCAGCAACGGGCACAGTTGTAGAACTGCGTGAAGCGCAGGCCCCCCGCCGCCAGGCGATCCAGATTCGGCGTGGCAATCTCCCCACCAAAGCAGCCGACATCGGAAAAGCCCATGTCGTCGGCCATGATGATGACGATGTTCGGACGTTTGGCCCCGCCCGCACGGAGCGCCCCGGAACATCCGGCACCCAGACTCAGTCCCACCAGGCCCGTCCATTGAAGAAACTCGCGTCGCGTCGCTCTCATCAATCTTCTCCCCTTGGTCCGCGCTGGCGGCAGGTGTATCTCCGTACACAGTGTGCAGGGGTGCGGCAACCAATCGCCCCAACCACCTCACCATCCTAGTGTCTGCCCGCAAACGGTTCAAGGACGGATTCAGGGGCGCCGGCGGACGCAATGGGTGGCACCTTCGCGATGTGCGGCGCGAATCATCGAGCGGGCTTGGGCGAGCCTTTTCGGCCGGCCGTCAGAACCAGTCCAGGCGTTCTTCGTTGCAGTAGTAGAACCAGCCGAGCAGGTGGGCCATGACCAACTGCACGTACATGACGAAGAACCGTGCCGGCAGGGCCAGGAACCACGGCAGGATGCCCAGGACCAGCAGGGCGATCATCCCGACCAGCGGCACCACGAACATGATCGCCAGAGGTGTATACGGCATGACCGTTCGCAAGAGGCTTACGAGGAGCCGCACGGGGTTGAGGCCGACGAGCGATTCTTCCATCACCACCGACAACAGCGCCATCGGCAAGATGTAAAGTCCACCGGCGGCGAGCAGGATCAGGACGGCGTCGGGGCGTTGCGTGACAAGAAAATACACCGAGGCCGGCGCCACGCACACGGCCACGACGCCGATCCCGCGGAGTATGTGTCCCATCGCCCCCAGGTAGTCCTCATCCTGGCCGACGCTCAGCAGTTCGGGCGCGCGAATCTGTCCCTCGGCGCTGGCCTGGATGGACTGCAGCAGGTAGCACACATAGGCGAAACCGATGATCGCCCAAAAGAAAAACACCATGAATCTCAGGAAGAGGGCAAGTACGTACAACACAGGTGCCATCTGGCCCACCAAGTAAAGAAACCAGGCCAAGGCGTTAAGGGCCAGCGGCAGAAGCAAGAACACGGCCAGCATGGTCAGCCCGGCCTCGTTGAATGGAAACAGCCAGACGTCCAGGGGCCAGGGCAGCCGCCGCTGGGGCACTTCGGGCCGTCGATCTCGATCCAGATCCAGTCCCAACAGGTCGGGGCCAAGCAGGTCGCTCATGCTGCTTCCTCCTGACTAACACACGTCCGTACATCCATACAGACGCGCCGTTGCGGGCCGCGTTACAACCCGCGATGAGAGGGGCGGCCCAGTGCGCGACCCCCTGCGGTACCCGTCAGGCGCCCAGTCGAGCCTCGAGAATCTCACGGGCCTTGGCCAAGGCTTCGTCGAGCTTGGCCGGCTCCTTGCCGCCCGCTTGGGCCATCTGTGGCCGACCGCCACCCCCGCCCGATACGATCGGCGCGATCGTCTTGAGCACATCGCCGGCGGAAAGACCCTTCTGGATCAGGTCGTCGGTCATCCCCGCCAGCAGAAGCACCTTGTCCGGTCCCTGCGCGGTCCCCAGCACGATCGCCGCCGAGCGGGCCTTCTTTTTGAGCATGTCGATGGCCTGACGGGCCTGCTCGATGGGCGCCTCGTCCAGCCGCCCCACGATCACGGCGGCATTGCCCACACGAGGCGCCCCGTCCAGCAGCGCCGCCGCCTGGGCCAGCGCGTCCGAACCACCCTTCTGCAGGGCCGTCTTGAGCTCCTTGGCCAAGCGCTTGTTCTCGTCCAGCAGCTTGCCGACCCGCTCCTCCAACTGCTCGGGCGGCGATTTGAGCAGGGCCACCAGCCGATCCACGACCTCGCCGCGTTCGAGCAGGTAATCCACCAGCCCCTGGCCGGTCATCGCCGTGATCCGCCGCACCCCGGCGGAAATGCTCTCCTCCTTGATGATCTTGAAGCCGCCGATCTCAGCGGTGTTGTTCACGTGCGTGCCGCCACAGAACTCGCGGCTGGTCGCCTGGCCGATCCGGGAGGGGTCCGCGGCGCCGATAGCGACCACGCGGACCTGCTCGCCGTACTTCTCCCCGAACAGGGCCATCGCCCCCAGCTTCTTCGCCTCGTCGATGGGCATCACCGCGCACGTTACGGGCTGGGCCGCGGCGATCCGCTCGCGGACCAGACCCTCCGCCCGGCCGATCTCCTCGGCCGTCAGGGCCTTGGGCCAAGTAAAATCGAACCGCAGATACTCCGGACACACCAGCGAGCCCTGCTGATGCACGGATTCGCCGAGGACCCGCTGCAGCGCCCACTGCAACAGGTGCGTGGCCGTATGGTTCTTGCGGGTCTCGCGGCGTCGATGGTCCACCGTCGCGGTGACCTCCTGACCGACGCCAAGGGTTCCCTCTTCGAGTCGGCCCAAGTGGACGACGCAATCGGCGATCTTCGTGGTGCCCTCGACCTTGAAACGGCCGTCCGGACCCGCGATGGTCCCCCCATCGCCCACCTGTCCGCCGGACTCGGCATAGAAGCACGTCCGGTCCAGGACCAGGTGCGACGGCTCGCCGCCTGCCTCCAGCGTCCCGGCGTTCACAAAGCCATCGGGCCCGATCCAGCCGAGGACGCGGGCCTGGCACGTGTCGGTGGCGTATTTGAGCGAATCGTCCGTCTCCGGCAGGGCCACGCCGGACAGCCGCGCGGCCAGGGCGTCCCCCTTCTGCGCGGCCTGCGAACGAGCGCGTTGCTCCTCCATCAGCGTCTCGAACCCGGCCGTATCGACGGTCAGGCTGCGCTCGCGGGCCATCAGCTCGGTCAGGTCCAGTGGAAAACCGTACGTATCATAGAGTTGAAAGGCGTCCTCCCCGCTGATGGTGCGCTGCGGCGACTTCGCGGCCCGTTCGGCGGCGGCGGCGAACAATTCCAGCCCCCGATCGAGCGTGCGACCGAACGAGGCCTCCTCGGCCTCGATCACCGTGGTGACGAACTCCGCACGGCGGCGAACCTCGTCAAACGCCTCGCCCATCACGTCGACCACGACCGGCACCAGCCGGTGCAGGAACGGCTCACGCAGGCCCAGCACCCGCCCGAACCGCGCGGCGCGGCGGAGGATCCGCCGCATCACGTAGCCGCGGCCCTCGTTGCTCGGCGTCACACCGTCGGTGATGGCGAACGTCAGCGAGCGAATGTGATCGGCGATCACGCGAAACGCATTGCCCGTCTCGTCGCCCAGCCGACCGCCATAGGACCGGCCCGACAGATCCGCCAGTGCCCCCATGATCGGACTGAAGAGGTCCGTATCGTAGTTGCTGTTCTTGCCCTGCAAGACCGCGCACAGCCGCTCGAGCCCCGCGCCGGTATCGACGTAGTTGGCCCCCAGCTTCTCCAGGCCGCCATCCTCGCGGCGGTTGAACTGGATGAACACCAGGTTCCACAGCTCGATGAACCGGGCGCAGCCACCGTTGACCGCGCAGGTGTGGCCGGGCACGTGCCGCCGGTCGCAGCGGTCCGGCCCCAGGTCAATATGAATCTCGCTGCACGGTCCGCACGGGCCGGTCGCGCCCATCTCCCAGAAGTTGTCCTTCCGCCCGAACGCCAGAACGCGCTCCGGCGGGATCGGCGTGACCTTGCGCCACAAGTCGCGGGCTTCATCATCCGGCGATGACCCGTCGGCCTCGTCGCCGGCGAACACCGTCGCCCACAGCCGATCCGCCGGGATGCCGTAGACCTTCGTCAACAGTTCCCACGCCCAGGCGATGGCCTCGGCCTTGAAGTAATCGTTGAACGACCAGTTGCCCAGCATCTCGAAAAAGGTGTGGTGATAGGTGTCCAGGCCGACCTCTTCCAGGTCGTTGTGCTTGCCGCTGACGCGGATGCACTTTTGGCTGTTGGCGGCGCGGGGCCACGGCGCGGACCGCAGCCCCAGGAAGTAGTCCTTGAACTGGTTCATGCCGGCGTTGGTGAACAGCAGCGTGGCGTCGCCCGTCGCCACCACCGGCGCACTGGGCACGAACGTGTGCCCGCGTTCGGTGAAGAACTCGATGAACGTCTTGCGAATCTCGTTCGACGACCGCATCCCGTCGCCTCCGTTGGGTTCACGCGACTTGCCGGCGCTCGACGTCTGTCACCGCCGGTCCAGCCGCTTTAATCGAAGTGAACATCGTAGGCGCCGACCCCCGCCAAGTCCACCGGAAAAACCGCCCGCCGGCCTCTGGGCGGCGCGCCCGGTCATTCGAGGGCAGGCCCCCTCGTTACCCGTGGCCGGAGGAAAGAAGTTGTCGGTCGATCAGGCCGTCCAGGCACAGTTGCGACCAGGTCTCCATCTCGTCTCGCAGGGCCTGGAGCTCGTCGAGCGGCAGGAACTCCAACTGGGTGATCATCTGCTCCCGTCGGCGGACGTTGGGGGCGTCCAGCGTCCAGAGGTGAACGACGCCCAGGTGCACGCGGCCGACCTCGTTGGAGTCGTCGTTCAGCATGGCCACGACGCGGTCCCGGTGGTTCGTTTCGACGTGAATCTCCTCGGCGACCTCGCGCCGGACGGCCTCGACGTACATCCCCCAGGCCCCCTCGTCGAACAGCGGCAGCGTGTCGACGGGGTTGATGTGCCCGCCGATACCGATGGATCGCAGGCCGACCAGGCGCGTCTCGCCGGCCCGCTTGCCGCGGACGTAGCTGAGCACGCGGCCGTCGCAGGACAGGATCACGTAGGGGATGATCTGCTTGAAGCTCGGATCGGTCTCGGCCTGGTCGCGGGGCATGAACCGGGCCACGCCCGGCGCGAACAGGGCCTGTGTGTAGCGGTCCACGTCAGCCATCAGGCCGTGAAAGGCACCGAGCGATTCATACACCCTGCGGGGTACAACCAGTACCTGTTCCTGTGCCGCCATGCGACTCCCTTACGATTCGTATTGCCTTTCCCGCGACCCGATCCACCCCACGGTCCGCCACGCCGTCCGACCCTACCGCCAACCCGCCGAGCCGTCAAGCCTATACAGGCTGCGTCGCCGCTGTCTGGAAGGCCAGGTCCGTCACGTCCTGTGCGGCACATACCGACGCACGGCATTCCTGAAATCGTCAACGAACGCCTTGAGCGAACGATCGTTGTGACCCGCTCGATAGAAGTCCATACTGTCCACAAGTTCCGGGGCGAACTCGATACCACCGAGCGTTGCCGGGTGTCCTCCTTGGCGAACCGCCTGGGCAAGGCTCTGTTTGTAGTAATCGCGTTTGCACTTCTTCTGTGCAATGGCTGGTCGATACCCAACAACTTCGAAGAAAGACTCTGGATCAGCCAGATACCAGCGCTCGATATGGGGGTCCGGACAGGCCACTACGACCCCCTCTTGCCACCTGTCATAGGTCGCTTCGAGGATTTCCTGCTTGGCCTTTTGGAATGTCTTACAGTTGCCATCGATGCCGACGATCAAGAGATTCGGAGGCTCGATCACACCTCCTCGCTCCACCAGCCTCTGATAGACTTGGTATTCGCGCAGAGCACGTGGATGGCCTCCTTTGGCCGAACGTACCCGGAGCACAAAAGGGGCCCCTTCTTCTCGCGCCACCCGAAGAGCAAGAACTTTGAGGAATTCCTCATGTGCCCGGTCCTCGACGAACAGGTCCACGCGCAACCTATTCATCGATAAGCCCCCGCAGCACAAGCCCCTCGAATCGCCCATCTTCCGTCCGGCTGGCCAGGGCGGCCGCGATTTCGCTGTCCGTAAAAAGGGGGCCGGTCACATCGAATGGGCTTACAATGGTCGACTCGCCCTCCCGCCGAACGTTGAAGAGCCCCACGCCTTCACGGCCGACCCCATTCTCCTTCAGCAACGCATCACAGAAGAGGGGCGAGTGTGTGGTGACGACCAATTGCCGTGGCCGTTCTTGCGTCGCACTCATGGACAGCAGTAGCTTAGCGATCAACTCAAGGCGGCGTGGATGAACACCATTTTCGGGTTCTTCGAAAGCGATCAGATCGCCCCCCCATGGATTCACGGCAATCGCACACAGCGCCAAAACGCGGAGCGTCCCTTCCGAGATGATCCGGGAGGAGTAATCAATCCCCCCTTGCCGAACCACCAGGTCAAGGGTACCTCGGTCTTTGTCTAGATCGATGTCGAGCCTCTGCACACTGGGTATAATCTGACGCAGCGTGCGGGAAATTGCATCGAAACACTTGGGTTCCTTGGCCCGCAGTTTAAAGAGAAAGGGAGCGATGTTTTCTCCCAGTACGCCAATGTCAAATACATCTGCCGGCGGACGCGCCACCCGCATAGCCACACGCGGATCGAGATAATAAGTCCTCCAGTCCTCTAATTCCTTGCGAACCCGTTCGATCGCATTGTATTCGCGGCCACTGAATCTCGGGTCCGATACCAACGAATGATTGAGGCCGACCCTTTCCTCTCGTGGGCGTGCGGGCTTGCTTTTCCGACGGATATGGAGATTGTCGCCGACCTTCTCGATCGCGGCAGTATACTTCGGATTGCCCGTCTTGGCACTGATCTGAGCGACGTATTCATCCTGTATTGAGAGCTGCCCTGATGTTGGTTCAATCTGAACGGTGGTTCTATAACGATAGTCATTGCTTCCCACCGCCAGATCTGCTTCGAGGACGAAGCTTGCCGACGGTTGGGACAGGAGTTCTGACAGTCCTCCCTCAGGGAAAGAGAAAGCCTCGATTGGGTAGCCTCGGATCGGGCTGTCCAAGGCGTCGGCCAAAGTCCGCTGCGTTCCAATCCGTGACAACGCCTGGATAGCATCCAGGAGATTGCTCTTGCCGGTCGCATTTGGGCCGAAAAGGACCGCCATACGGGGCAACTCCATTGTAACGTCCTGCAGGGACTTGAAGCCGCAAACACGAAGTCTTCTGAGCATGGATTTGCCTCCGTTGATCCAGTACATCTCACTTCAGCAGGCCCTGCCTGCAACGGCCAGGTTAGACTCCAGCCCTCGGTGAGACAGCGCCAGCGAACGACAGAGTATCGGCAGAAAGCTCGGCGTTCAAGTGCCTTCCGGCACCGACTTGATTGTCGGCCCGGGCGGTATCATTCTCGTCGTCACGCCTTCCAGTCGTCGGCGGGGTAGACCAAACGGATGTTTTTTTCTCGTGCGGCGGTGAGCCAGGCGTCGGAGGGCTGGGTGTCCGTGACGATGACGTCGAGCTGGTCGATGTCGGCGATCTTGTAGAGGGCGGGGTTGTCGAACTTGGTGTGATCGCCCACGAAGACCACCTGGGCGGCCTGGCGGAGGACCAGCCGGGTGAAGCTGACGGTCGCCACGTCCGCACCGCTGATGCCGCCGGTGATGCTGATGTCGTCGGCCCCGGTGAAGGCCTTGAACCCGCCAAGCTGGCTGATCGTCGCCTCGGCCGCCGGGCCGATCATGTCCATCCGCTCCGGCCGATACAGACCGCCGGTGATGATGATCTTGTGGCGAATCTGCTCATGCAAGCGGCTCATCAGGTGCAGCGAATTGACGATGACGGTCAGTGACTTCTTCTCGGCCAGGTACGGGATGATCTCATAGCACGTGCTGCCGGCCTCCAGGTAGATCACGTCGCCGTCCTCGATCAGGCCCGCGGCGAGACGTCCGATAACCTTCTTGGCCGCCACGTTCCGCGCCTGCCTGAACCGAACCGACATCGTCATATCGGGCAGCTCGGTGAGCACCGCGCCGCCATAGGTCTTGGTCAACTGGCCGTTCTTTTCGAGCCAGGTCAGGTCCCGGCGTGCGGTAACCTCTGTCACACCAAAGGTTTGCGCAACGTCCGCCACGCGGACGCGCCCGTGCGTGCGAACCTGCTCAAGAATGTACTGCCGTCTTTGTTGTGCCTGCAATCCCACGTCCGACGGTCCTCCGATGGCCTGCTGGTTTGCGTCCAGACTACTTCAGGGGGACCCTCAGGGCAAGTAGAAAAGTTCGATTTCTTTCGTTTTATTATTATTTCTTGTACCAATGCGCCATTGCCATACCGATTTTGTTTGATCGCCGGCCCATTCTGTGGTAGTGTAACGGGCTCTTGCGACCCCTTCACGGGTCGTCGTTCGTCATCCGGAACCGGACCAAAAGAAACCCTGAACAGGCAGGAGTCATGGCGGTGAGTTCTCAAGTTGAAGACATGCGCAAGGGCCCGGCCCCGAAGGTCGGCGAGCTGATCGAGCAGGGGCTTATCACGTTGGACCAGGCCAAGGACTGGCTGCGGACGATTTACGAGATTCGTTTCTTCGAGGACCGGGTCTCCGAATTGCTGGGCCAGAACATCATCAAGGGCGCCTCGCACTTGTACGCCGGTCAGGAGGCGGTGGCGACGGGCGCGGCCGCCGCGATTCAGATCGGCGACGTGATCGCCTCGACACACCGCGGCCACGGTCATTGCGGCGCGATCGGCAACAAATATGCGGCCGATGAAACAGCCCGGCAGACGCACTGGAACCGGATGATGGCCGAGTTGATGGGCCGCCAGACGGGTTATTGCGGCGGGCGCGGCGGATCGATGCACATCGCCGACGTGCAGCACGGCAACCTCGGCTCGACGGGCATCGTGGGCGGCAACATCCCCAACGCTGTCGGGGCCGCCCTGGCCGAGAAGACCAAGGGCACCGGCGCGGTGGTCGTTTCGTTCTTCGGCGACGGCGCGACGAACACCGGCGCCTTTCACGAGTCGATGAACATGGCCTCGGTCCTTCGCGTGCCGCTGGTGGCGATTATCGAGAACAACCTGTACGGCATGAGCGTGCCGTTTTCGGGCAGCCCCGTGGAGGGAACGGGGTGTGCGGCGAACATCCAGGACATTGCCCAGCGCTCCGCGGCCTACGGGGTGTCGGCGATGATCGTCGACGGCCAGGACGTGGCGGCGGTCTTCCAGGCGGTGCACCGTGCGGTGCAGCGGGTGCGGACCGAAGGGCAGATGATGATGATCGAGGCCAAGACCTATCGCTGGTACGGCCACAGCCGCAGCGACCCGCGGAAGTACCGCACCAAGGAAGAGGAACAGGCCTGGAAGGAACGCGACCCGATCACGGTGCTGCGCAGCAAGCTGACGGGCGAGAAGCTGTGCGCCGAGGACGAGCTCGACGCGATTCGCGACAAGGCCCAAGCGACGATCGATGCCGCCACGCAGTTCGCGATGGACAGTCCCTGGCCTGATCCGGCGGAGCTGGCCAAGGACGTCTACGTCGAAGAGAGCTACCCGGAGTCGCTCATTGCCGAGGAAAAGACTCAGGCCGCGCGAGCCATGAAGGCGACGGCCGCCTTTGAGAAGGCGGTGGCCACGCTGAGCGGGGCCACCAAGAAGGAGATCACCGAAAAGGCCAAAGCCCTGGTTCGTGAGCAGCACGGCATGAAGGTGTTGTTGATGAAGGAGGCGATCGTCGAGGCGCAGGCCGAGGAGATGCGACGGGATCCGTCGGTGATTATCGAAGGCGAGGATGTGGGGCTCTATGGTGGGGCCTACGGCGCCACCAAGGGGTTGATCGAGGAGTTCGGCAAGTCGCGGGTGATCGACACGGCCATCTCCGAAGCGGCCATCACGGGCGCGGCGGTGGGGGCGGCGCTGCGCGGGCTGCGGCCCATCGGCGAGATCATGTACGTGGACTTCGTGACCATCGCCATGGATCAGCTCATGCACAACGGGGCGTTCAACCGCTACATGTTCGGTGGCCACGCCAAGGTGCCGATGGTTCTACGGACGGAGGGCGGCGTGGGCCGCTGCATCGCGGCGCACCACAGCAAGAGCCTCGAACCGTGGCTGGTCAACGTGCCGGGACTGTACGTGGTCATGCCCGCGACGCCCTATGACGCGAAGGGGCTCTTGAAGGCCGCGATCCGCAGTGACAACCCCGTGGTGTTCATCGAGCACAAGGCCACCTATGGCCAGGTGGGGGCGGTGCCGGACGGCGATTACATCATTCCCCTGGGCGTCGCGGACATCAAACGCCCCGGCAAGGACGTGACGATTGTCAGTTACAGTCGACAGGTGATGTTCTGCCTGGCCGCGGCCAGGGAGCTGGCCGAACAGCACGGCATCGACGCCGAGGTGATTGACCTGCGGACGCTCAAGCCGATGGACATCGCGACGGTGGCGGCCTCGGTCCGCAAGACCGGGCATCTGGTCACCGTGGCCGAGAGCTTCTGCATGTGCGGCACCGGCCCGGAGATCGTGCGTCGGCTCATCGAGTACCGCTTTGACGATGGCCGGACCGGGTTTGACTACCTGGATGCGGCGCCGCTGAACCTGGCCGCCGCCGACGTGCCGCCGCCGATGAGCGAGCCGCTCGAAAACGCCAGCATCCCCACCCCGGACAAGATCGTTGCCGCGGTGCGGGCGATGCTGTAAGGTGCCACACACAAGAATCGGCCCCAGGGCCGCGTAGACGGGAGATAAAAAATGCCCAAAGATGTACGCCTGCCGCAGTTGGGCCAGACGATGGAAGAAGGCACGTTCGTGAACTACCTGGTCAAGGAAGGCGACGCGGTCAAGAAGGGTGACGTGCTGTTCGAGGTCGAGACGGACAAGGCCACGCTGGAGATGGAATCGCCCGCCGACGGGATCGTGAAGAAGATCCTGGTCGAGATGGGCCAGACGGTGCCCGTGGGCACGCCGGTGCTGGTGCTGGGCGAGGCGGATGAGACCGTTTCGCAAAGCTACCTGCAATCGCTGACGGGTGGTGCGGCCCCTGCCCCCGCTTCTGCGACGGCGCAGGCCCCGAGTGAACCGGCGGCCAAGCCCGCGATGGCCCCTACCGCCGGCGCCGCTGCGCCGGCAACACCGGCCGGGGCGCCTGCCGCCGCGCCGCAGGGCGTGCGTGTTGTGCCGCTGCCGCAGTTGGGCCAGACGATGGAGGAAGGCACCGTCGTCAACTGCCTGGTGAGCGTGGGTGATGAGGTGCATAAGGGCGATGTGCTTTTTGAGATCGAGACGGACAAGGCGACGCTGGAGATGGAATCGCCGGCGGACGGCTTCGTGAAGGCGATTGTGGCCGAGGTGGGCCAGACCCTGCCGATTCAGGCCCCATTGCTGATTCTGGGCCCCCGCGACGTGGACGTGTCGTCGGATTATATCGCGGCGGTCCGCGGTGGCACGGCCGGTGCGGCTCCCGCCCCAGGCAAAGCGGAACCCGCTGCAGCCCAAGCGGCGGCGGCATCCGAGGCCCCACCCGTCGAAAAGACCGCCCCGACGACGCCCGGTCGGGTGTTCGCCACCCCGCGGGCGAAGCTGGTGGCGGCTGAACTGGGCGTGGACTTATCCGGTGTGACGCCCGCCGAACAGGGCCTGCGGATCGTCGAGGCCGACGTGCGTCAGGCCGTGGCATCGGGAAAAACACCGGTCACCGAGGCGGGATATCGCCTGGGCCAGCGCATCCCGATGAACCGCCTTCAGCGGATCGTCGGCGAGAAGATGCTGCTCAGCAAGCAGACGATTCCGTGTTTCTACTTGAACATCCAGGCGGACATGACCGCCATCGTCAAGCTGCGGGAACGGTTGAACAAGGGCCAGGAGGTCAAGGTTTCGTTCAACGACTTCCTCATCAAGGCCGTCGCGTTGGGTTTGCGGCATTACCCGATCATGACCGGTCAGCTCGATGGGGATGCGATTGTCCTGGCGCCGACCATCGACGTGGGATTAGCGATCGCCACGCCGAGCGGGCTGGTCGCGCCTATTGTCAAGAACGCCGCCGACAAGTCGCTCCGTGAGATTTCCGTGGCGTGTAAGGGCCTGATCGAGCGGGCCCGGGCCGACAAGCTGTCGCTGGACGATCTGACCGGCGGCTGTATCACCGTCTCCAACCTCGGCGGGTTCGGGATCGATTCGTTCATTCCGATCGTCGTGCCCGGCCAGACGAGCATCCTCGGCGTGGGGCGCATTCGCGACGTGTGCGTGCCCAGTGACGGCAACATTCTGGTGCGCAAGATGATGCATCTGAACCTGTCGGTGGACCACAAGGTGGCCAACGGGGCCGACGCGGCGCAGTTCCTGGACTTCGTCAAAAAGACGCTCGAACACGCGGAAGATCTGGCCGACTGAGATGCCCCGGAGGGTTGATGGGCAGGGTGCCCCGGCGGGTCCTCAACGGGCGTTGTTCTCTTGCTATCGCAGCGGGCAAGGCTATACTGGGTGGGTCGAGGCAAAAAAAGCAGGGTTTCGGAACGTCCGATCCTGGTGCTTCGGTCGGTCATCCCGACAAGGAGATCATGCCATGCGTATTCACAACATTTTCGCCATTGCCTTGTTTTTTGCGGTTGCAGGCCTGTTTTCGGGTTGCGGCTCGAAGTCGGACACCCCGGCGTCGGTCGATGAGACCAAGCCGATCGCCGAGGTGAAGGCCGAGGCCGAGAAGATGAGCGTCGAGCAGCTCAAGGCGACGGCCCAGTCCTATCGGCAGGCCATTGTCGCCAAGCAGGCCGAGCTGGAGAAGGTGGCCGCCAAGCTGAAGGACATCCCGATCACCGACGCCCTGGGCGAAGAGGCCAGGGCCATCAAGACCGAGCTGGAGAGCCTCAACACGTCCGTGGCGGCCCTGACCGAACGGTTCCAGGTCTATCTGGACAAGCTCAAGGAGCTTGGGGCGGACGTCAGCGGTCTTGATCTCGGCTAGCAGCCTGCTGAAAAAGTGTCACCCCGGACTTGATCCGGGGTCCACGCTCAACGTGTGGTGTGTTCTGCACGCAAGGCGTGGATTCCCGCCCGCCAAGGCGCGTCGTCGACTTTCGCGGGAATGACAAGAAGGGCCCATTTTTTTGGCGCGTACGTTTTTCAACGGACTGCTAGACGAC